>JBDLIO010000756.1:0-1900 GCA_039714865.1 Acidobacteriota bacterium
GACTGGCGCGGAAAGATCACGCCTACCTGCTCTCCAAGGCCGGCAATCTGGTCCTTGTAGGGACCTACGGCCTCGACCAGAGGCGGGTCCAGCTCGGCGGGCAGATCGATGCCCTGGGTGTTGCTGAACCAGCACTTGAGGGAGAGGTCGCCCACCGGCTCGAAGTCCGGCTCGGCGTTGTTGAGCTTCATCACCGCGGACATGGCGGCGGGGATATCGGAGATATTGGTCACAACCGCGCCTTTGGCGCTGCAGAGCGGATTCTCCCGGGTGAAAATGTCCTCCACCCCGAACTTCTGTTTGAACCACTCTTCCTTGGCTTCGGCGTTGTCGCCGGAGCCGGCGATAGCGCCCGCATGACCACAGGCCCTGGTCAGCTTGGCCTTCCAGCGGCCGACGACACAGGCGATCACGGGTTTTTCGAACTCGAGGTCATGTTCGTAGTATCCGCCCGGCTCGATGTACATCACCGCGGCCTTGGAGCGGTCGTCGTGGTGAAAGGCGTTGGTCCACTCCGACGCGGAGAAGTGGATGTAGACGTCCTTGCCCGACGAGAACGAGACCGTAGTCCCCCAGCCGGCGGTCAGCAGATAGACCGCGATGGTGGTGGTGAAGTTGCCGGAGTTCGAAAAGATGGCGACCGAGCCCGGGACCAAAGATTCTTCAGGCGCGCTGCCGCCCAACGCCCCGCCGATGCGGATATGGTTGTGGGCGTCGGCCAGACCGAGGCAGTTGCCGCCGAATATGTCGATGCCGTGCATCTGGCCGATGGAGCGGATGATGCGCGCGTCGTGTACCGGCACCTTCTCGGTGAGGATGACGATCTTTTTCAGATTCGGGTTGACGCGCACCGCCTCCAGCACGCCGTCGCGCACCCCGGCGGGGGGCAGATAGACCACCACGATGTTGAATTCGTGGCCGGCCTCCATGGCTTCGGGCAGGTTGTCGTAGACCGGAATATCGCCGATGCCGGTCTTCATCACCGATCCGGAGCGTCCGGGGGCGGTACCGCAGACGATGTTGCCGCCGGAGTAGAGGTGGCTGATCGGAGTGACGGTGCGGCTCTCGCCGCCGGTGATGTTGAGGACGCAAATTTTGTCCTCCGGGGTGGCGAGCGCTGCCAGAGAGTTGATTCCCACGTAGTATTTGGGGAACGCCTTTACACCTTGTGGATGCATACTGTATCCCTCGTTTTCACCTGAGTGCCTCCGGGGCAGCCATGGCTCATTGGTCGTGTATGTGTGTCGGGTACGGACGCGATCAGGCGATGCCCAGCTTCTTCGCGACGATGTCGCGGCCACCCTCTGCCATCCATTTGTTCGCCTGCATGGCGAAATTCACCGTTTCGCTCATGGCCGAGTCGTAACCGAACATCTGGTAGGGCAGACCCAGGGCGTCCAGGGTGTCGCGCAAATAACCCATGCCGCGGATCAGGTTCGGGCCGCCACGGCCGACCACCACGTAGAGCGGTGTCGGACCATGGGTGTTGAAGTGATAGCGCAGGGCGTCCGCCATGGCGCGGAAGGTCTCGTAGATATCCGTGTTGTTGGCCTTGCCGCCGATGATGAACAGCACATTGGACTGCTCCAGCCAGTACTTGTAAACGATGCGGCTGATGTCGTGCATCTTGGAGTAGGGCGGGTTGCCGCCGAAGTCCGAGGAGATGGTGGCCGTGTCGCCCAACAATTCGGTGACCAGGGCGCTGGCCCCACCGCCGAAGGTCATGGCGGTGATGGTCCCCTGGTTGTTGGTGACGAAAACGTCGGACTGGCCCTGGTAGGTGCGCAGCTGGTTGACCTCCTGCTCGAACTCCGAGTAGCTGGAGGTGTCCAGGTCCTTCGGCAGACCAAGGCGCCTGACATTCGGATCGTCGTCGTCGAAAGCGCACTTGAAGTCGCAG
>JBDLIO010000757.1:0-1899 GCA_039714865.1 Acidobacteriota bacterium
GAGTCGCACCGCTGTCGGTGGAGGCGGCTTCCGCCCTCCTGGTGCTCTTCTTGCCTGGACCGTGGTTCTTCTCGGTGCGCGGCTTCTCGTCGACCGCGGCGGCAACGCTGGCTCTGACTGCGGCCGCGGTTTGGGCAGGCGGCCTCAAAGGTCGGCGAATCACGGCCTTCAGCATGCTGATAACGGCCGCGTTTCTGATCAGGCCCATTCTCCTCCCGGCCTTGTTGGTACTGTGGCTGTGCGGGGCGTTCACGGTCAGGCCGCGCAAAGCGCTGGTACCGGGGTTACTTGGCGGCAGCGCTGTGACTGTTGCGGCCGTGGCGGTCATGGTTCACCTGGAGGGTGGCTGGTCGGACTTCCTCCGTTCCTTGACCGTTCATGCCGCCAGCCATGCCGCGAGACTCCACCTCAACGGCGGGGGTCTGGCTGATCTGGGCCTCGTCAAGGGGGTTGGCGGTCTCATTGCGGCCACCATTATTGCCGGCGCGGCAGCCTGGGGATTGGTGACGTGGGGTCGCCGGGTCGGGAGTGGCGCCCTGGTCTCCTGGCTTCTGATTGTGTCGGCTCTCGTCGGGCCTCTGCTCTTCTTGCAGAATCGAACCTACGCCCGGTATGCGGTTCCTGTCCAGCTGGCGGCAGCGCCTTTGGTGGCGGGAGCCCTCGGGGCTCTGCCGGTGGCGCCGGTGGTCGTTTTTCTGGTGGGTGCTACGGCAGGGTCCGTTTGGTGGTCATGGCCGTTGCTGGAGGAGCAGCACCGAACCCGGTTGGCGGCGTGGGAGGCAATCGTCGATGCCGAGGAGCGGGCAAGGCATTCGGGCTGGACGGTCGTCGTCGATCCGGAGGTCCATCCTTTCGCATCCTACCGTTGGCATGTCCTGGAGGCCGAGGGTCGTTTTCCGCCGCCGTTGGAATTATCACCTCGGGCCCCGGAGGGCTGGGCGGGCGTCGATCGACCGTGGGTGGTGGCGGCCGTTCACCCTCATCTCTACCTGCCCTCCCTGACCGGACGGGAGACGGCGTATGGAGCGGCATCTCCCCGATTGGAACGGTTGAGCCAACAGCGGTTTCTGCATGCCGTCGTGATAGAGAACCCACCGCTGCCCGTCGGGCAATGGTGGAGTCGCGCGGAACTCAAAGACGGTACGCCCTTCATGTGGGCCGGTCCTGAGGCGGAACTGTGGTTGCCCCCGGTACCGGCAGGAACGCTGATCGGCCTTGAAGTCAGGCCCGCGCAGGGCGACGCCGAGTTGGTCGTTGTGCTCAACGGTGCGGACGAGGTCAGGGTCGAAGGCCGCTCCGAACGTCGATGGATCTGGTTCCGGCGCCGGCCCGAACACCTCGACCTGCCGGTCATCTTTCGCATGGTACGTTCCCGTGGATATGTCCCTGGGGGAGGGGACTCCAGAGCCCTGTCCGTTCAGGTGTTCAGTCCTGTCGTCAGGCCTCCTGGAATGGCGTATGGAGGGCCGGTCGCGGCGCCCAGTCAGCAGGAAGGCCTCCGGCTGGCCATCGACGGTGCCTATGGTCCTGAGCAATTTGGTAAGAACGGCGCCGGAACCTGGTTGAAGCCCGAGGCCTACCTCCGGATGATGATCGACGAACCCGGTACCTTGATAGTGTCGTTGCGGTCTCCCAGGCCGACGAGTCCTCGTCTGGTTGTCGGCGCCGAAGGCAACGTCACCAACGCTGAAGTTGATTTTCTCAAAGGATCGGCCGAGGTCGTCATAGAACTGGGCCGGACGGAAGTGCAAGACGGTGTGGCGGAGATCTCGCTGATCAGCGAGCCCTTCGTGCCGTCGGAGGCAGGTCGTGGCTCCGACACCCGAGAACTGGGGGTCGTGCTGACAGACCTGTCGTTTCACCCATCCGAACCCGGGCCGTTGTGCTGGTGGAATGAAA
>JBDLIO010000758.1:0-1890 GCA_039714865.1 Acidobacteriota bacterium
TTGCCGCTCTGGGTGACCTGACGCAGTCGCCGGACGCCAACATCGTCAAGCTGCCGAATATCAGCGCTTCCATCCCTCAGCTGCAGAGCGCCATCAAGGAGCTGCAGGCCAAGGGCTTCGACATTCCCGACTATCCCGAAGAGCCGAAAAATGACGCGGAGAAGGCGCTTCAGCAACGGTTCGCCAAGTGTCTCGGATCAGCCGTCAACCCGGTACTGCGTGAAGGCAACGCCGACCGCAGAGCGGCCGCATCGGTCAAGAAGTTCGCACAGAAAAACCCTCACCGAATGATGAAGCCCTGGCCGGAATCGGGTTCCAAGGCGCGCGTGGCCCACATGAGCGGAGGGGACTTTTTCGAGAGCGAAAAGTCGACCACCATGGACACGGCAACGACCGTCAGGATCGAGTTCGCCGGGAGTGACGGCTCGACCTCCGTGCTCAAGGACGGTCTCAGCCTGCAACCAGGCGAGGTCATCGACTCAAGCGTGATGAACGTCGCTGCACTGCGCGAGTTCTTTGCCGGGCAGATCCGGGAAGCGAAGAACGGCGGCGTGCTGCTCTCCCTGCACCTCAAGGCGACCATGATGAAGATTTCGGATCCGATCATGTTCGGCCACTGCGTTTCTGTCTACTATGCCGAGGCCCTGGACAAACACGCCGATACCCTCAAGGCAATCGGCGCCAACGTCAACAACGGCCTGGCCGATGTGCTCGAGAAGCTCGACCGGCTGCCGGCCGACAAGAAGGCCGAGATCGAGGCGGACATTGCCGCGGTGTACGAATATCAGCCGGCCCTGGCCATGGTCGACTCCCGCAAGGGCATCACGAATCTGCACGTGCCCAACAACGTCATCGTCGACGCCTCGATGCCCAACGTCGTGCGGGACGGCGGCAAGATGTGGAACAACGACGACGAGCTGCAGGACTGCATCGCCATGGTGCCTGATCGCTGCTACGCGACCATGTATGCAGAAATCCTCGAAGACGCCAAGCGAAACGGCCAATTCGACCCGGCCACGATGGGCAGCGTTGCCAATGTCGGCCTGATGGCACAAAAAGCCGAGGAGTACGGCTCCCACGACAAGACCTTCGAGGCGCCGTCGAACGGTACGATTCGCATTGTCGACGCAAAGGGCGCAACGATCCTCGAGCAGCCGGTCGAGACCGGCGACATCTTCAGAATGTGTCAGGCAAAAGATGCCCCGATCCAGAACTGGGTGAAACTGGCGGTCACGAGGGCCCGGGCGACCGGCACCCCGGCTATCTTCTGGCTGGATGAGCGCAGGGGACACGACGCCGAAATCATCAAGAAGATCAATACCTACCTGCCGGACCACGACACCACCGGCCTGGATATCCAAATCCTGAAACCGGTCGATGCCATGAAGTTCTCCCTGGAGAGAGTCCGCCGGGGCGAGGACACGATTGCGGTCACCGGCAACGTCTTGCGTGACTACCTGACCGATCTGTTCCCGATCCTCGAACTGGGCACCAGCGCACGGATGCTCTCGATCGTTCCCCTGATGAACGGAGGCGGTCTTTTCGAGACCGGCGCCGGCGGCTCGGCGCCAAAGCATGTGCAGCAGTTCTTGAAGGAGGGTCACCTGCGCTGGGATTCACTCGGTGAGTACTGCGCACTGGTTCCTTCGTTCGAGTTGGTTGCCGAGAATACCGGCAACACCAAGGCGACAATTCTGGCGGAGACGCTCGACGAGGCCATTGCCACCTATCTGGAGAATGGAAGACTCCCGTCGCGCAAGGTTCACGAGATCGACAACCGAGGCAGCACCTTCTACCTCGGACTCTATTGGGCCCAGGCGCTGGCTGCGCAAACCAAGGACACGGCGATGCAGACCCGTTTTGCCTCAGTCGCGAAGGCCCTCGAAGACA
>JBDLIO010000759.1:0-1886 GCA_039714865.1 Acidobacteriota bacterium
CTACCCCGAACCTGCATGTCCTTTTTGTCAAATACCAGGGGGTGATTCCTGACAGCTTTCTGGAAAGTATCGGTTCTCTGCCCACGGATCGTTTTTTCTATCACGCCCTGCGCCGGGAACGCTCACCAGACTCGGTCGAAGGGCTCTACCGCCTCTCCAGTCAGTTTTCACCTGTCAATCATCTGGGGCAACTGTCCGACGCTCTGGAAAAAGCCAAACGGGTCCAACCGCACACCGCCCTTGGAACCCACGATGGACGAGCCCTCCATCCCGTCCAGGTGAATCGCCCACGCTTCAATGATGTCGAGTGTGAGGCCATCCTGCAGCCGCACCAAGCCCAACCCTAATTCCTCGACATTGTACCCACTCGACTCTTGACGGGCGATGTCCATATCTGTTTCTTGATAGATCGTGCCCGAGATCCGCTCCACCGTGGGGTTGCCCAGCAAATAGAGCATGCGCGCGATGTGATAGACACCCATGTCGTACAGCGCGCCCCCCGCAGAAATCTGCTTGTTGACAAAGGACGGGCTGCCATAACCGTCGACAAAGGGACGTCCACGGCGGCGGAAACCGGTCGAACGCCCGTGATAGACCTTGCCCAGGTGATCGTTGTCGATCAGCCACTTGGCGGCCTTTGTTTCCTTGGCATAGAGCGTGCCGAGCTGGATGGACAGCTTTTTGCCCACGTCCTGGGCGGTCTGGTACATCTTGAATGCATCCGTATACGCGCCCGCCATCGGCTTTTCACAGTACACGTGCTTGCCCGCTTTCATCGCGGCGATCGAGACCAGCGGGTGCCAGTGATCGACCGTGCCGCAGATCACGGCGTCGACATCTGGGCCCTGGGTGCGGTCCTTTACGAAATGCTCACCGGTCGGCTCCCTTTCGACGGTGAGAACTACAACGAGATTCTGTCCAAGATCCTCGCCGGCCCCTTCCCGCAGCCGTGCGAGGTCAATCCGGGCATACCGGCCGAGTTCGAGCGCATCGTGCTCAAGGCCATGGCCTACGAGCGGAACGAGCGGTACGGCCGGGCCGAGGACTTCATGCGGGACCTGCTCGTCTACCGCGGGCAGGCGACCGCCGTGGGGGCACCAAGAGACCAGGAGCGCGAGCTGCCTCTTTTTTCGCCTGACGGCGCCGATGACGAGCCGACTGTGGTTGATCCCATGGTGGCGATCGCGGTCAAGACCACGGCGCTGCTCCCGCGCAGGGCGAAGGACGAGCCCGAAGACGACGAGCAGGACACTCTGCCGAGAAAGGTGCAGGTTCGTAGGAAGGCGCCTCCGAGCCTCGCTCACACCCTGGCGGGCATCACCAGGCGGACCACGTCGGTGTTCTCCAAGCGTCCCATGCTGGGTCCGCTGATAGCGTTTATCGGCCTATCAGCTCTGGTGTTGTCCGGAGCTGGGCTCGCCGCTTTTTTTATTTGGGGAGGTAGCCGAGAGGAATCGCCAACCCCCGAGGCGACCTTGTCGGCAGAACCTCTCGTCAAGGCGCAATCCGTTCATGCTGCAGATCCCTCGTCTGCGCCCAGCCTTCCATCCTTGCCCGGTCAGGACGCCGTCGTTGTCGAAGTAGACGGGGAAACGCAAGACGCCGGCATGGAGTTCGACGAATCGCTCCAGGAAGACTTCGTCGACAGAGGGGACCAAGCGGACCTGGGCACGGAGCTGCCAGCCCGCCGGGGGCGAGGCCGGCTCTCCCGTGATGAGGTCTCGAAGGGCCTACGGTCTCTTGCACCGAGGGTCCGCCGGTGCATGGCCCGGAGCAAGCACCCTCCGCGAGAAGTCAATGTGAGCCTGAGGATCGATGGCAGGGGATCGGCCTCCCTCCTCGAGGCGACGCCGTCGCAGCCCGGCCAGGTCTCCTACTGCATCAGG
>JBDLIO010000760.1:0-1885 GCA_039714865.1 Acidobacteriota bacterium
TCAACGCCTTCGATGGGTTTCTCGGGAAAGCGGATGCGTATCCCGACATGGAGGAAATGATCAGCCGGACCGCCGCCTGGTTCCAAAGCCCGCCCCGAGAGCCTTTTTTCCTCTACCTCCATTCGATGAATGTTCACGGCCCGTACCGCGTGCCGAAAGAGGCAAACGAAAAGGTGCTCGGTCGGCCCCCGGGTGAAGAGTTCATATATTACGGTGATCTCATGAAGGGCATCCTCTCCAAAGGGCAGCTCGAACTTCGCGAACAGGTGCGCGGCCCCTACCTCGAAAGCCTGATCGACAAGTACGACACCGCCGTCCGCTATTCCACGGACCAACTCGCCGTACTTTTCGCGGTGATGGCCCAAAACCAGCTCTACGATGATGCACTGATCATCGTGACAGCCGACCACGGGGAAGAACTCTTCGACCACGGTGGATTCAGTCACGGGTGGTCCCTGCATCGCGAATCGCTTCATGTGCCCCTGTTCATCAAGATCC
This sequence comes from Acidobacteriota bacterium, assembly GCA_039714865.1. Lineage (GTDB taxonomy): Bacteria > Acidobacteriota > Thermoanaerobaculia > Thermoanaerobaculales > Sulfomarinibacteraceae > DAOWGJ01. The sequence goes on from JBDLIO010000760.1 coordinate 499, forward strand.
CCGGACAACGTCAGGGAGGTGTTGTCGAGTCTCGGGTCAACCTGATTGACCTCTTCCCGACAATTCTGGAGGTCGCAGGGATCACGCCGGAACTCAACCTGGACGGAAGCAGCCTGGTTCCGTTGGTCCTGGGACACCGAGATTCAAATCCTGGTCATGAACGAGAACGGTTGACTGAAACTGCCTGGGGAAGGCGTTGTGTCGCACGCGGGATCTCCAAGAACGGCTTCAGGCTCATCGACATCGAGCGCAACTACGAACGGGTCGAGAATGAGGTCAGAATGTACGATCTGGCCGGTGACCCACACGAAGAAAATGATGTGTCGGCCCAGCACCCCCGGATTGTCCAGGAACTGAGACAGGAACTCCACCGCCGTTTCGACGAATTGGCCCAAGCCACCGGACCGCAGCCTGAGAACCGAAAGGACCAGCTCGACCAGGAACGACTCCGGGTTTTGGGTTACGTGGAGTAGAAGAGAGCGATCCGGGGTCCGAGAATCAGCCCAGGACCGGACCGTCAACCCACACGCTCAGGCCCCAACGCCGGAAAATCGCACCGGCAACATGGGAGACGCCCGGGATCCAAAGGGTCTTTCCTGAGCGATCAGCTTCTCGCGCAAGCGCCTCGACGACCACCGCACCGGGAGAACCCTCACGGTCGAGATCGGACGACGGGATGCCCTCAACCCGGATGATGTCGGTTGTCGCCTGTCCGAGGTCGTTCAGCGTGCTGACCCCATCTGCCGCCAAGGCCGAACCGTCGCATGCTTGCAACCGCCACGGACACGTCAGATCTGATGGATCGAGGCTCCATCCGGCGACAACCCTCCCGGTGGGCCATTGTGCGACCGGCCGCTTTCGAATTTCAAAGACCGGTGTTCCGACCCCGGAGGCCGCCTCAGGTTCCGGCTCCCCAAAAACCAGAAAACCGCCATCACCTGCCCACGGAGGTCTACAGTCCAGGCCTTCCCATGCCGTCTCGATCTCAGCACGGTTCAATCCGGTCAACGTCAGCGCCGGGCCCTGGCCCATGACGGCGGGCTGCTCAAGGGCAGCCGCCAAGGCAGTCAAAGCCTCAAGACAGCCCCGGAGACCGACCATGGCTTCCCACAACCTCTGAGGCTGCAGGCTTACGCTCAGGCGATTTCTGCTTCGCCCCATTTCCGAAACGGCCGCAGGATCACCGATCCACAGGGGCGCATTGGAGGCCTCGTTGGCGGCACGACAGGCCGCAGAAACCCTCATCAGAGAGGGAGGCAGCAGCACACCGCCACCGATCGACCATCTCGCTGCCGCGACAAGGTCCTCGTCATGCAAAGCAACCGCGATCGAGGCCCTGCGCTCGGCCAGGGACAACCGAGCCGCGGCTTGCCGCCACAGGCCGATC
>JBDLIO010000761.1:0-1879 GCA_039714865.1 Acidobacteriota bacterium
ACGGTAACGGGCTCGGGAACGGGCAGTGGCACGGGATCGCCGTTCCTGTACGAAAATTTCGGACGGGAAGTGCTAGGTTCGCTTCTATGGAACCGAAGATCGTGATCAGCCTCTGTTTGTTGGGAATCGACTGCAACTATGCAGGAGGCAACAGTCTCTGTGAGAAGGCCGTTGAACTTTTCAAATCGGGTCGAGGCGTTCCCGTCTGTCCCGAGCAGTTGGGCGGTCTGCCGACCCCACGGATTCCCGCCGAGATCCGGGGCGATCGGGTGATCAACCGGGATGGCGAGGATGTGACGGCCCAGTTTCAAAAGGGGGCCGAGGAGGCCGCCCAGTTGGCACGACTCGCGGGCTGCACCAGCGCATTGCTGAAATCAAAATCGCCCTCGTGCGGCGTCGGACGGATCTACGACGGGAACTTCAGCGGGACGTTGATCGACGGGGATGGACTATTCGCTGCCGAGCTCAAAAAGTTGGGAATTGAGGTTGAGACGGAGGAGGGCTAAGCCTTACTCCACCTGAAACGAGATGAGTTCGACTGGTGTGTTTCCTCCGGTATCAGGGTCGATCACGAGGCTTTCGAGACAGTCAAAAGTTGCTGAGTTTGGTTGGGCACTCGTCGAAGTGCAGGCGCGAATCAAAGAGATCTCTCCTGAAGCCCACCCTAGATCCGTCAGGGAGACCGAACACTCCACCGCCGTATCCGCAGTGTCATCCGGACAAACCAAGATCTGATCAGCCGTGCCGGTATTGTGGTTGATGGCACAAACGGCCGGGCTTGGCAGCACCGGAACGGCTCCTCCGCAGGCTGTGGCGGACCCGTCATTACACGTGAAGAAGTACGAATCCGTGAGGAGCAGGGGGTTTCCGGTCAGGCTGAAGCAGAGGGCGTTTTCGACCATGCCATTTTGGTTGGCATCGACAAGCCAACAGCCGTCAACTGTATTGGCGCCCGAGACCCCGGTGATGTCGAAATCAAAGCGGAGGTAGGCAACGGTTGCCGGATTTGGGTCGGTTGCTGCGAAGTTGCTGGCGATGCACACTCCTTTGGTGTCCCTCTGATCTCCGCTGAAATCTCCGCACACATCGTCGGGAACACAGTACTCGTCGGCCCAGTCGGTGACGTCCGCCAGCGGATCCCCTGCCGTGTCAATGGTGACCTCGTTAGTAATGGCTTCAGCCTGCCACGCGCCGAACCCGAGCGCGAGAACCAGAAATGTCATCATCAGGGTCGTTTTCATTGTGTTTCCCCTCCATACTGGGCTGGAACCTTATCAGGAATGATTCGTGATTGGAAGCAGGCCAGAAACCGTTTTCCGGAGCGAGTAAGGTAATGGAGCTGATTGTGGAGCCTGACCCTGTTATCTGACGCTGCGGACTATCCCGGCCCCTGAGCTGACAGCTCAGCCTCTTGCAGAAATCCCCAATAGTCATCCTGAGCGGAGCGGCCCGAAGGGTCGCGCAGTCGAAGGATCTCCACCGGGAAAAGAGCGAGCACCTCGTAAAGCAAAGCACTACTTGATGTAGGGACCCTTCGACTCACTCGTCGAACTCGTTCGCTCAGGGTGATAGAAGAGGCGATTTCGATTTCGGTTCAGGATTCCGAGTTATGCAAGTACCTCAGCTGACAGATCCTCTCTGCCCACGCTGATCCCTCCGGGATCTCATGCCTGCGGCATGGCCGCCCTGTCGGGCGACGCGCGATGTCCCCTGCCCACGCTCGGACTCCTTCGGAGTCCCCATGGCTTCGCCATGGCCAGCCCGTTGGGCTGGGCGTGGGTCCCTACATCTCATCCGGGACCGGGATGCCGAGCAGGTCTTCGAGTACGATCTTCATCTCGTCGGCGAAGAGGGTGAAGACGGCGCGTCTCAGGCGGCG
>JBDLIO010000762.1:0-1869 GCA_039714865.1 Acidobacteriota bacterium
ATCAATCCCCTGGCTGAAATTTTCAACTACACCATCTGGCGCGCCATAGCCTTCGTCCAGGCCTCGAAGCTGATCGCCGGGGGCGCCACCGTCTGGGAGGAAGGAACGACTCTCAAGGCCCTATCTTCCGAGCCATCGCTGCGCCTGGCCGAACTGCAGGGCGAGCCGTACTTCTGGACAAAGGTCGGGGAGGTGGAGTCGTCGCATTACATCGACACCTATGCCACGACGGTCCCCACCCTCTTCGACTCCACGGCGACGTCGGCCGAGCCGCACTACTTCCAGGTCATCGCCCATGGATACGCGACGCCGGAACATTGGTGCTCGGAGGCGGTCGCCGGCCGCTCGGTGGACAATCTGGCCCCGGCGGCACCGTCCGGGCTTGCCGGAGCACAGGTCTATGACCCTGCCGGGCTGGCGCTGAGTTGGGGTCCCAATGCCGAGGCGGATCTGGCTGGTTACGAGGTGTACCGGGGCGCGAGCGTCGATTTCGTGCCCGACGCGGAGAACTTCGTGACTTCGACGGCAGATACGCTCGCCATCGATGAGGGATGGAGCAGCGACGGCGGGTACTGGTACAAGGTGGCGGCGGTCGACGTGCACGGAAACGTGAGTTCCTTCGCCGTCCTCGCGCCGGGTACCGTGTCATCCGTGCCGACGGCTTCATTGCCGGCCGTCCCGCTGATCGAGCAGAACTTTCCGAACCCGTTCAATCCTCAAACGACGATTGCGTTCGAGATTCCAAGTCAGCAGGACGTGACCCTGCGTGTGTTCGCCCTGTCGGGCCGCCTGGTGAGGATTCTGAGTTTAGGTGAGACCCACACCCCGGGCAGGCATGAAGTCGTCTGGGACGGCCGGGATGATGCCGGGAGGCAGGTGGCCAGTGGGACGTACTTCTATCGGTTGGAGGCGGGGGCTTTTGCCGAGACGAAGCGAATGGTGTTGGTGAAGTGACAAATATCGGGGCTGGTTGGCGACTTAATTCAATCAGCCCCCTTCTCTAAGAAAAAAGTTCCCTTCCCCGTCCCACCTGCCGACCCTGAAATTTGGGTTCGTTCAACACAGTTTCAGCTGATTTTGGTGTCACAAAACCGGGGGAAGTCCAAATTTCCGTATGAAAGGCCGACCAGAGATCACCCCTTTCGCAACCGGATACGAGTTCGCATCAATCTCAGCAAATCGCTCCGATCATCCGTCCATGGGAGCAGGTCCCCGTAATGTACGTTCCGCCGATTCTGGACCATGATTTTTCCCGAGGCCATTAGCGGTCGGCATTGGCGGGCCAAAATTGGCAACGTTGGCTGGTTCCGGAACAACAACACCCAGACCGCATTGCATCCAGCTAATCCGTCGGCGTTCGCCCGGGTGGAGATCGTCAGGGCCTCCCACCGTTCGGCTTCGGCCCAGGAATAGACGAGCGGCACCAGATCCAGCCAGTTGCTCGAGACATGCACAGCGATCATGCCGTATCTCGAGAGATGTTCGGTATAGAGGTAGAACGCCTCCTGGGTCAACAGGTGCATCGGCACGGCATCACCGGTGAAGGCGTCAAGAATCAGCAGGTCATAGTCATTGCCGTTCGGGTTGTCGCCGAGTTCCGAGGCCAGGCTTAGCCTGGCGTCGCCGACTACAACATCGGTCTTGCCTACGGAATCGCTCAGGTAGCTGAAATGGCGCCCCGGATTGTCGGGTGAACCGTCATTCTGTGCAAGTTCGGCCACTACCGGGCTGAGCTCGTAGAAACGCATTGTATCTTGCGCCCGCAGATGAGCCGCCAGGGTGCCGACACCGAGGCCGACCACGCCGATATTGAGTCCCTGCTCCCCGCCGGCCAGAATTCCCTGCGTACGCACTGCGATCTCGGCGCCG
>JBDLIO010000763.1:0-1868 GCA_039714865.1 Acidobacteriota bacterium
GACAGGTCTTAGGGATCCAGCGATGGGCGGTTCGTGCTGCGGTGTTTCTGGTGTGTCTGTTGGCCGGTGCGACGATCCTGGCTGCAGAGGAACCTTCGCTTCGGGTGGGTCTGGAGCCCCAGCGCCTGGGTGTCGAAGATCTGACTCGGTTGACCGTGCAGGTCGTTGAGCCCGGGAATGACCGTCCGGCGCCCGATCTCGGCCAATTGGTCAATTTTGAGGTGGTTCAGGGGCCGTCAACCGAGACACAATTCAGCTGGGTCAACGGGCGATCGACGTCTGCCTTGAGTCTCAGCTGGATTTTGCGTCCCCTCGGAGTGGGTTCCGCAGTGGTCGGCCCGATCACCGTCAGGCTCGGCGCCCGGGAACTCGCAGGTGGGGCGGTGACGGCGGAGATCGTGCCCGGCTCGGTGCACCAGCAGCGACGTGCCAGGCGCCCCGGGCCGTTCGGCAGGATCGATCCCTTCGCCGAGCTCTTCGGAAATTCCCGACGCCCCATTCGCCAGGCGAAGGTCGAAATGCGACACATCCTCTCTCGATCAAAGGTCGCCGATGGACGGCCCCTGGTGGCGGCCGTCGTCTTGGACACGACCGGCGGGGGCGTTGACGGCTACGAGTGGGGTGACGCTCCCGAGTACCCCGGATGGTGGGTTCAGCGGCTGGAGAACCCCGAGAGAGTCGAAGCCGAAGTTGTCGAGGTCAACGGCGAGAGCTTCAATCGTTTCATTCTGGCCCGATTTGTCCTGATACCCCTCAAGCCGGGCACCCTTCAGATTCCGGCGGCCAAGGCCAGAATCGGATTCCGGGGTCAGAGCGTCTTCTCGTCCCACACGGTGGTCGAGCGCTCCACCCGGACGGTGGACGTCGTCGTCACGCCGAGGCCGGCGGCGCCTCCCGGTTTCTCCGGTGCGGTGGGAGACCTCAGGTATTCTGCCGAACTCACCCCCGCCACCATTCCTTTTGGCGCCTCTGCGGTGGTGACAATCACCCTGAACGGCAAGGGAAACCTGCCCCTGGTGCAGGCCCCGACCCTGTGGCCGACGTGTGAAGATTGCGAGACCTATCCGCCGGAAGAGGAAAGCGCGGTGACAATCGACCGGGCGGGAATTCACGGCTCTCGGAGTTGGAGCACGACCCTGATGCCGCGGACATCGGGAGAGCTGGTTCTCGGTCCGGTCGAACTGGCGGTGTTCAACCCCGCCTCGGGTCGTTATGAACGCCATAGCCTCGGCCCCTTGACCCTGGTGGTCGAGGCGCCCATTCCCACGCCGGCGCCGGTCAAGCGTGTTCCGGCTGCAGGGGTTGCCGATGGGCACGACGAAGGTCCGGCGGATCAACCGGCACTCGAGTCGGGCCGAGGAGAGTCGTCTGATGTGCCGATCTGGGTCATTATCGGCAGTGCCCTGATCGTTGGTGTTTTTGGTGGAGGACTCCTGGCCTGGCTGGTCACCCGGCGACGTGGCGGAGTGATCCCGGCCCGAAAGGCTGGACAGACGCCGGCTGAGAGGGCGCGCGATTTGCAGTTGGCGATGGAGCAATGGTGGGTCGGGCTGCCCGAGGACCAGAGATTCGGCGCCAGAGAGGCCGAGATGAAGGCCGTTCGCAAGGCCCTCGAGGCCGTTCGTTTCGCCCCTGGGCGAGCAGACCACAGTGAAACAGCTCGCGACCTCGAGAAGCGGTTGCGTGCCCTGGTGCGGCGAGGGAGCGCTGGCAGCTCTCGGCTAGCGTCGCGCGGCTCTCAGCCCACGCCGCTGACATCACAGGGGCGCGCGCATCATTCTTTGGCTCAAAAACCGGCCTGGGCGTTGTCATGGCTGATAGCTGACGGCTGAGAGCCGAGAGCAACCCGGCGGGATCGGTCGGCAATC
>JBDLIO010000764.1:0-1843 GCA_039714865.1 Acidobacteriota bacterium
ATTAAAACAGCAAAGTGGACAGGGTGGACGATCTGGACGTTGTGGACAGTCCACGGAGTCCACTCCGTCCACCACGTCCACCCCAACGCTGCCCCGCTAACACCAACTCCCTGCTATCCTCCCTTCTCGATTTCGCCGTCGATCCCTGTCCGGGGGAATAGAACGGGGCTTCGATTTGTCGATATTGGGGAGGATGCACTCCTCGGAGGAACCCATGGAAAAGAAAACACCCAATCTTCATCGTCGAGATTTCGTCAAGCTGCTGGCAGGCAGTGCTGCCGCAACCGGCTTTTCGATCCCTCTGGCCTCATGCGGCCCGAGATCAACAGCTGCAGGCAAACGAGTCATCGTGCTTGGCCTCGACGGCCTCGATCCAACGATGGTCCAGGCGATGATCGACATGGGGAGGGCGCCCAACTTCAAGAAACTGGCGGCAATGGGCTCCTTCAAACCCCTGCAGACGACGATGCCCGCCCTCAGTCCAGTGGCATGGTCCTCATTTATCACCGGCATGAGCCCCGGCGGTCACGGCATCGTCGATTTCACGGTCCGGGACCCCAAGACCTATACGCCACAATTCTCGATCTTTGAGAATACGCCCCCCGACATCGCCATCAACCTCGGCGACGTCGAGCTTCCGGTCAAGGGTGGCGGCCCTGTTTGTCTGCGAAAGGGCACCCCATTCTGGTCCTACCTGACCGAGAGGGGCATCCCCGCCGTAATCTCCAAGATCCCGACCAACTTCCCGGTCGACGAAACAGCAACCATGGCGATCGCCGGCATGGGCACGCCCGATCTGACCGATTCTTACGGATCCTTCAGCTACTTCACCTCGGACACCTGGGAACACTATCCCGACATCTCCGGCGGCACCGTGCACTACGTCGAGGTTCGGGACAATCGGGTGGATGCCGAACTTCTCGGGCCGGAAAACGCATTTGCCTCCCACGAGGAGGGCAGCAACGACCCCCACGCCGGCAAGGCCAAGGCGCCTTTTTCGGTGTATATCGACTCAGAACGCAACGTCGTCCGCCTGGAGATCCAGGGGCGCACGGTCGTGCTCAACGTTGGCGAGTACTCCGACTGGATCCCGGTCGACTTCGAACTGATGCCCATGATCGCCAGTGCCCGGGGCAATGCCAGGTTCCTGGTCAAGGAGCTGAAGCCCCATTTCAAGCGCTACGTCACCCCGATCAACATCGACCCCACCGACCAGGCCGCACCGGTGACCTATCCCAAGGAACTCGGCGCCGAGATCGCCCGTGACATCGGAGCCTTCTGGACCAAAGGCCTGCCCTGCGACACCAAGGCCTTCGATTACGGGATCCTCAATGACGGGCAGTATGTTGGGCAGGCTGAGATTCTCCTCAAGGAACGGATGGAGCTTTTCGACCACCTCTACTCGCGCTTCAATGATGGTCTCTTCTATTTCTACGTCTCCTCGACTGACCAGGACACCCACATGTTGTGGCGCAACATGGACAAGACGCACCCCAAACACGCGGGATCGGACATTCGCTACGCGGGTTATCTCCATCACCTGTACGAGGAGATGGACAAGTTGGTCGGCAAGGTCTTGCCCGCCGCAGAAGACCCGAACACCCTGGTGCTGATCTGCTCGGATCATGGCTTCGCTCAGTTCGGACGCCAATTCCACCTCAACACCTGGCTGCGCGACAACGGCTACCTGGCAATCAAGGACTCGGCTAGAAGCAAGGAAGAGACGACGATCTTCGATGTCGACTGGTCACAAACACTGGCCTACAACATCGGCTTCAACGGTCTCTACCTCAACCTCAAGAACCGGGAAGGCCAGGGCATCGTGGAGGCCGAAAAGGCCGGG
>JBDLIO010000765.1:0-1841 GCA_039714865.1 Acidobacteriota bacterium
AACCGCGTAGAGGAACTCCCGGGTGTAATCCGGATAGGTCAAGGTGCCCAGATCGGTTCGGAAGCCCAACTGTTCGAAGGGCACCGACGAAAGATAAAGCCAGCTGGTGCCGCCGACCTCGTGTTCGCCGTAGATATGACGGACGTAGGTGTCGGGGTGGCTGTAGATGCGCACCCGTGCGATCTGCATCAATTCTTGTTTCTTGCCGAACATCAGCGCGTCTGCCGGACAGGCTTCGACGCATGCGGGCATACCGCCCTCTTCCAGCCGATCCGAGCACATGATGCACTTCTGGATCTTGGGATTGATGCTTTCATACTCGAATTTGGGAATATTGAACGGGCAGGACAGCATGCAGTATCGGCAACCCATGCACTTGTCGCCATCCCAGATGATCGGCCCGGTCTCGGTCTTTTCCATCGCGTTTGTCAAGCAGGCTGCCGCACAGGCAGGCTGGCCGCAGTGCATGCACTGTTTCTTGGCAAAAATTTCGCCCTCATCGGTTTCGTAGCGGTTGACGACGGTCCACTGGCTGGTGGTCGTCGTTCGTTCGGCTTCCAGGGCCTGATCATTTTTGATGTCGGGCACCGGAAGGTCGTTGGCTTCGGCGCAGGCGACTTCACACTGGCGGCAGCCTATGCAGCGGGTTGTGTCGACCAGGACGCCCATGAATTCCGGACTGTCCTCGGTGATTTCGTGGGCCTGGGCGGTTTTGCTGACCAGGGGCGCCGTCGTAGCAGCTCCGGCCAGGGCAAGGAATTTTCTTCTGTCCATTATTTCCTCCTTTACCGGGGGAGCCGCGGACCGGTGTGGCAGAGCTCGCAGCTGGCGCTGGCGGTTGCCCCCGTACCGATCTCGTGGCACTCCGAGCAGACCCGGTGGACGACGACTTTGGCGCTCAGGGTCTGGTCGATGACGTTGTGGGACGGGTGATGGCACGTCGAGCACTTCTTGGCCGGCATCGCGTCATCCTTGTCGTGGTGGCACTCGGAGCAGCGGATCCAGAAATCCTCAAAGTACTCCTCGTGAGGGCTGTGCAGCCTCTCGGCATTGACCTCGTGGTGGCAGGCGACACACTCCATCTCGAAATCTTCAACGTGCATCTGGTGGGGGAATGTCACCTCTCCGATTTTGGAAGGGAAGACGCAATCCACCGGTGGTGGCGGCGCATCGGCAATGACCTCCAACGTCTCCTGTCCCGAAGCCGTGCCCCATGGTCCGGCAGCGATCACGAGAACGGCGACAGCGAGAGCCACGGCTCTTCCTCGTTCGACGTTGAACGTTGGGCGTTGAGCGTTGGACGTTCTTCCTCCTGATCCCTGATCCCTGATCCCTTTGATTCGTATCATTCTTTTTCTCCTTCCCAGCTTTTGATTGAAACAAGACTGTGATTCGGAACGCCGGTGTGTTCGGCGCAGGCCGTACAGAACGTGGCGTCCTTGAGGTCAATTTGCTCAGGCAGGCGGGACGGGCTCATCGCGCACCATGAGGCCTTGCAGTGCACGAGACCGAGTGTGTGTCCTAATTCGTGCAGGACCTCGACAAGTAGGCGTCGGCGAAGCAGGCCGGCGTCGGACGGGTCCCCTGAAAGCTCGGGGCGAAGCCGGAATTCCGAGGCGACCCCGACAGGGCCGCCGAGTTGAGCCGTGCCGAAGACATGAGTGAAGACAGGCAGAAACAGGTCGACGTCGGTCACGCCGATCGTGAAAACACCTTCTTCGGAGGACCTGCCGAGAAGCGTCTCCATCAGAGCGGATACCAGGTACTGCTGTCTGGAGGGGTCGAAGGCCGGCGCCGGATCGATGTGATCCGGAGCGATCCAGACCGGATGCGCAAGAGCT
>JBDLIO010000766.1:0-1834 GCA_039714865.1 Acidobacteriota bacterium
TCCCTCTCTTCGGCAGTCCATTCGTCGGACTGACCGGCCTCTCGGATTTCCTGTTCACGCTGGTTGAGTTTTCGGATCTCCTGATCGAACTCCTTCGGCGGCGGATGGAAGGTGTAGGCGCCGATACCGATGAAGGCATTCAACATCATCCCGAGAAAGATTGAGAAGATCGTCCGCAATCCGGTACCTCGAGCCGTTCCACTCATATCCCACCCCCTTGAGCCCGGTTTTCGATGCTCACACTCCGTTGAACCATGTGCTCGATTCACTATATTGAGCGTAACAGAACTTCAGACCACCGATCGCACACCACACTGGGGTAAGGGGGGCAAGAAAGGGACGGGATCCGGTTCAGGGACCGGCATGAGGGGCAGTAGGCCGCCGAGGAGATTTTCTCAAGGGCAAAACACCCCCCATTCCCCGCACCGTCGCCCTTGAGGAAAATGCACCGAGCGGGGACGCGAAGCGGACCCAAAGGCCGGGGGCGGTTAAAGCCGGAAAGCCGTGCCTGGCACCTTTTCACCTTTTCAACTCGATTCCATCAAGGACCTGTCGATCAGCGAGTCCAACCCCAAGAAGAGTCGCAAACCCTCGTCTATCGTCTGCAACTCGGAGGGGGAGACCTGACCGAAGACCCGAAGAACCCGGCGCTTGTCCACTGAGCGGATCTGATCGACCAGGGCACATGACGGCTTCATCAGACCCGAGGCCCCGGGGCGAAGCGGAGGGTAAAGCGCCCCCTCTCCCAGGATACCGGTCACCGGAACCACGGCGATCACCGGAAACCGCTGATCCTCGTTGACTTCAGGTGCGGTGACAACAACACACGGACGGGCGCCGCGCTGTTCGTGCCCGACGGTCGGATCCAGCGAAACCAAAACGACAGTGCCGCGTGCCGGCTTCATTCCGACGAACCCACCCACCCAGTACCGGGCACCCAGTGAACGCCACACCCGGCCGCAATATCGACCAAACCCTCATCATCAACGCCCGATCCACGGCCCCAGTCTTCGACACCCATCTCAGCGACCCGGTCGCCTTCGGGATGCGGGTTGGTGATCGACCTCTGCAGTTCCTGGTATCGCCGCAACTGCAACTCCCGTCGCGTAGCCTCGGTGACAAACCGGCTTCGGTTCACCTCTCTCCGATCGATCTCATCGACTATTTCATCCGGCAAAGTCACTGTCACCCTTCGCATGTTGACCTCCGAGTATGATCATACTCTTAATCATACTCTCACACAAGAGCCAACCAGCATCGCTGCCAGGTCGGACCTGGGGCTGATGCTGATGTTGAAGACGTTCATTCGATGTCAAGCACACAACACGTTCTGATCCAAGGCGGGATTCATCACATCTACTGCACAACGGCGCTCCAACCGTCAAAGTCTCCGGACTCGAAGTCGTTGCTGAAGAGTCCGCAGCCGGTACCGAGGAAGATACACTCCGCCCATTCCGGGTGGTCAACGAAGGGGTTACGATTGCCCTGATAGCTTGCGACCACATCGTTTCGGAGCATCTCGGCATCATTCGGTGGATCTTGGACGTGCCACTCGAGCAACACCGAGAGCATGCCCATGTACGCAACTGGCAGGTCGGCTGCCACGATATCTGCCCGGTTGTCGGTCAGGACCAGATCGGGCTCGGCGCCTCCGCCCTCGTAGCGGACATCCATGTAGAACATGGCCCTGGCAATGTCGCCGCGGCGGCCGATCCAGGTTTCCCAGCTTCCTTGAGGGCCGTCAGTCGACGATCGCCAGTTGGAGTTTCCGGGATATATACCAGTGCCTCCGCCCTCTCCGTTGTAATCTACGGTCCACAACTCTTCGCAGCCG
>JBDLIO010000767.1:0-1833 GCA_039714865.1 Acidobacteriota bacterium
CGGTCGATCGCACCTGCACCGGCCAGAATCCGAAGGTGAACATCAACTTCTTTGGCTGAACCATAGGCGATTCGGTAATGATAAAGGCGATCTCGTCCTGCTCGTCCATGGCCCTCGGCGAGGTTTGCGGGGACCGACGATGCCGACCGAATCACCTGATCGGAAAGGCTCTTGAGTTTCGTTGGCACTCGATCCACGAGCGCGATCGCCGTTCCGGCCGCCTGGAGGGCGATGTCGAGGGCTTCAAGGTTGGTGGAGGACTGAGGTGACGTGATCGGCTTCGTGTTGTTCATGAGTCTTCCAAAGCGGGGGAGGAAAGCGGTGTCAAGGGTCGTACGACGACCGAAGGCTTGCCCTTGACACCGGTTTTCCCCCCCGTTATTCCCCGTCTCAGAAGAACAACACGAAACCGATCATGGCCCAGCGTCATCAACCGCGTTTTCTTTCGGCCTCCAGGCGGCTGGAACATTGGCAGCACGCTGGACCAGCGGCACCGCCCCGGTCACCGGTCCCGGTCTCGGTTCACCGTCCCGGTTTCCGGCTCCGGCTCCGGTTTTCGGCCGCGGTCCCGGACCCGGTTTGCGGTTTGCCGTTTGCGATTTGCGGTTTGCGTTTGCGACTGACGCTGTTTCGGATTCGAGGGTCCGGGCAATCGCCTGGGCCAATGCCTCGCTGTTGGCGACACGGACGAAAAGCCCGACACGGGCGGACACAGGGGTTCGCCCCTACAGATGGCAGTTTCCTTTCTTTTACCATTCGACATTCGCCAGCGATAGCCGATAGCCGACAGCTCCTTTACAATGCCTTCGCCGCTCCTGCGGCACGGAGGACGAAATGAAGACAGCCACAATCTCCCAAGCAGACCTCGAGACCTGGGCCGGCTTCCTTCTGGACCATTCGCTGGGCGGTATCACCCCGGATGACCGGGTCATGATCAAGGGAGAACGGATCTGCTGGCCTCTGATGGAGATCCTCGAGCGACGGGTGATCGAAAGCGGCGCCACCCCTGATGTGCTGTTGGTGCCTCCGAACAACGACCGCGGCCGGGTGTGGTCGTCCACGATGGGCCGAACCGGTACCCCTGAGCAGATCGAAGCCGTCCCCGACTGGCACCGGGCACGGTACGAGAGCATGAACAAGTACGTTGAGGTATTGGGCGCCGAAGACCCGTCGCAGTACATGGGCCTGACTCCCGAACAACTCGGAGACCTTGCCGGTGCAGACCGCCGCTTCGGCGACATCAGGCTCTCAAAATCCTGGGTGATCACGTTGTTCCCGACAGAAGGCATGGCCAAGACCGAAGGCATGGACCTCGATGATTACTCGGATTTCATCGTCCGCGCCTCGACCGCCGATCCCATGCCCCTGAAGGACGCAGAGGAGAAACTGGCGCCATTGTTCGATGCCGGGCGCTCGGTCACCATCGTGACCCAACACCCGGGCGACGGGCGTGAGTTGGTCCTCAAACTGGACATCACTCCCTCCCGCGGGGTGATGTCGTTCGGCCTCAGGAACTTCCCCGACGGTGAGGTCTTTACTTCCCCTGACGCCTCCAAGACAACCGGAGAGATCTTCGTCGACCTCCCGGTCAACTACGGCGGAAACGCCATCGAGGGCATCTACCTTCGATTCGAGGAAGGCCGGATCGTCGAATACAAGGCCGACACGGGCCACAAGCACCTGGCTGCAATCATCGAAACCGACGACGGCTCCCACCGGTTGGGAGAAGTGGCTCTGGGCATGAATCCCGGACTGGACAAGGTTCTCAAACATCCACTCTTCGTAGAAAAGGTCGGAGGGACCCTTCATGTCGCGATCGGGGCGAGCTACGAG
>JBDLIO010000768.1:0-1827 GCA_039714865.1 Acidobacteriota bacterium
GGCGGTTCTCTGGGACGTCGACGACGGTGCTCTCTCGCCGGGGATGGAGGCTCGGTGCACGCTGGATGCCGTGCCGAATCGCCATTTTGAGGGCCGAATCACGGACATCACGCCAGTCGCACAAGAGGTCCGAAGGTTCTCCCTTCGCAGAGGGTTCAACGTCATCGTCAATCTCGACCAGGTCGACCCCGAGATCACGCGCCCCGGAATGTCGGTCCACGTCGACATCACCCTTCCCGGGGCCGCCGATCAGGTTTTGGTACCTCGCTCCTGTCTGGTTTTCGACGGAACCGAGATCTTTGTCTCCCTGGCGAACGGTACCCGGCAGGCAGTGACACTCGGAGCGTGTTCCTCCCAAGAATGCGTGGTCTCCTCCGGCCTCGAGGCCGATGTTGCTTTGGTGAGACATGCGGGCTAGGCGCACGACCGTACTGGTTGCCATTGCTGCAACCCTGGTCACCGGCCTTTGGTTGGTCCATTCGGCGCTTTCCAGCGGCGATGTTGATGTAGCGATCGCACAGAAAGGAACACTGATTTTCGGCGTCGAGGTTTCGGGCACCTTGAAAGCCGTCGAATCCTCTCAGATCGGGCCTCCGACGGTTCAACACCTCCATCGTTTCAAGATCTCGATGATGGCCCCCGAAGGGGAGGCCGTGAGCAAAGACCAACCGATCGTGGCATTCGACACCTCAGAACTGCAAGACAGGCTCAGACGATTTCGCAACGAGGTCGCCGAGGCCGAAACCAAGGTCAAGAAGGAAGAGGTGACCTTGGCGGTACAAATATCAGACGACACTCTGGCGATGGCCGAAGCCGAAGCGCGTCTCAGAAAGGCCCGGATGGCCGATGCGCGGCCGTCCGACCTTTTTGCCTCGATCGAGAGGGACAAGGCCGCATTGGACCTGGAAATGGCGGAGTTGGAGGCTGAAAGGCTGACCCGTCGAATCGCCTTCTCTCAGGCAGCCGCCGAAGCCAGGATCGACGCCCTGCGAGCCGACCTCTCAACGGCCAGATCAGAGGTTCGGCGAATTGATCAAGCTATCCGGTCGATGACGCGCACCGCACCGCGGGACGGTGTCGTCACCTACACCACCAACTGGCGCAATGAGAAGAAGAAGGTCGGCGACACCTGCTGGCGGCACGAGATCGTGCTCGAGATCCCCGATCTGGCGAGCATGATGGCCGACGGCGAGGTCGAAGAGGCCCTCTCGGGCAGGATCACCGAAGGCCAAGAAGTCGAACTCCACCTCGATGCCCACCAGGATGTCACGTATCGGGGTGTCGTCACCCGAGTTGTACGTGCCGTCCAGGAGAAGTCCTGGCGAAACCCACTCAAGGTCGTCCGTGTCGAAATCGGCCTGAAGACAACAGACCCCGATCGCATGCGGCCCGGCATGAGATTCAAGGGCACGATCGAGGTTGGCAGAAAGAACGAAGTTCTGCTGATTCCGGTCCTTTCGGTCTTCACCTCCCCCAACGGCCCGGTTGCGAGGGTGCAGACCTTCCGGGGCTCACGCCCGGCGCCCCTGCAACTGGGCGACAGCGACGGCGACGCCATCGAGGTTCTCGAGGGTTTAGAGGAAGGGGACCGCGTAGTGACGGCGAGGGCCCCGGCATGAGACGGATTTTTCTGACGGGCGGCGGGCTGCTGGCGATCTGCCTGGCGGGGTTCTTTGCGATCGGCGCGTTTGACCGGACCTCGATCACCGACGCTCAGACGATGAGGCTTTCGGCGGACACTTTTCGATTGAGGGTCACCGCAGAGGGTACTCTGGAGACCGCCCGCGCCACACCGATCACCGTGACCGTGCGCAGTCGGCGGCCCAT
>JBDLIO010000769.1:0-1825 GCA_039714865.1 Acidobacteriota bacterium
TGATGGATGCAGGGGACCAGTATCCTGTCGTAGGCCCCAGAGCTCTTTCGATACCGGATACCTCGAATTATGTGACACTTGAAGTGGAATATGCGTATCGTGAAAATGTTAATTGATTTGTTCAATTCCACCTTTCACTCAATCACCGGAAAGGATATGAAATATGAATCGAGGTCTTGCATCTTGTAATAAGGAGGGTACCAATGAGGTTGTCCTGTTCGATCAGGTCAAGCGCCTGGCGGTAGGCCCGGCCGGATTCAGCCTGTTTGATAGCAGAACTTAGTCGCCCACCGGTGTAAAGGGGCATAGTCAGTCTCATATCGGTCTGGTAGGTGTCATTCGAGCCGACGGCCCGAGCAGAACACGGACGGGGGGCCGGCGCCGCTCCCGGATCGGGCCCGTTGCGCTGGCGGCGTTCTCCCGAACTCGAGGCCTGCATCATCACCAACCGTTGGATGACGCTCATGCGCCACCTGCACGGGCTTGATCTCATGTGGCGTGCACCCGTACTCTTGGCCTGGGATCTCGTCCTGGTTGGCGCCGGTGTTGTTCGCAGGCCCTCCCTGGTTCGCCACCTCGTCAAGCGGTGGCCCTTGGTGTGGAGGGAAATGCGAGGTCGGGGGCGGCGGTCGAGGAAGAGACTGTCCGATTTAGCATGCTGATTCGTCTGATTCTTGGTTTTTTCCTGGCCTACCTTCTGGCGTTGGTGGGGGTGCCGATGGCGCGCCGGGCCGCGCTGGATTTCGGCGTGGTGGACCGGCCGGACGGGAACTTGAAGAACCACCGCGAGCCGGTGCCCTACCTGGGAGGGTTGGCGGTGTTTATCGCCTTTTTGCTGTCCCTCGGCATGACGTTCGAGCTGGACTATGAATTGCTGGCCCTGCTTTTGGCTTCGACCATCGTTGCCACCCTTGGCCTGATTGATGATTTCGGCGTTCTGACCCCGAAGGCCAAGGTGCTGGGCCAGCTTGTGGCGATCTTCGTGCTCTTGAGGGCGGGGATCTCGGTGCAGGTGGCCGTTCTTCCGATGTGGGCCCGGATCGTGCTGACGGTCATCTGGCTTGTCGGCATGTCCAATGCCTTCAATTTGATGGACATCATGGACGGTCTGGCCGCCGGTGTGGCCATCATCGCCGCCGGATTCCTGCTGGCGGTCGCCAGCCTCAACGGGCGGTGGGTGGTGGCGGCGTTTACGGTCGCCCTGATCGGCGCACTCCTTGGGTTTTTGAAGTTCAACTTCTTTCCGGCAACGATCTACCTCGGAGATTCGGGTTCGCTCTTTGTCGGCTTGACCCTGGGCGCCCTGGCGATGGTAATGGACTACACGCGCCACAACCCACTGGGTTGGGTGGCTCCGCTGTTCATTCTCGCCCTGCCGATTTTGGATACGATCTACGTGACGGTCTTGCGGCTCAAGGCCGGCCGCAAGATCTACCACGGCAGCCCGGACCACTTCCCCCTGCGTTTGCGACGCCGCATGGAAGGCAAGACAGTGCAGACCGTGTTGTTGGTCTATGCGGCGGCGGTTATCAGCGGAGCGCTGGGGGTTGTGGTGCTTTTCGTGTCTCCGCAGACCACGGTGATCATCGTTTCGGCGGCTGCGGTCGTGGCTCTGGTCTTCCTGGCCTGGTTGGCCCGGGTCGACATGGAGCGGGTATGACCCGGATGCTAGGGTGGTATAGGGCATTGAGGGATGATGGATTTCGGAGCGCCACGAAGTGCCTGTTGCGGCGGTTTTTCGTCGCTGTACTCCCGGTACGGGACGAAAATCCAACAATAACGGGCCTTCGTGCCGCCCGAAAGGCAGTGTGGATCAATGCCCTAT
>JBDLIO010000770.1:0-1821 GCA_039714865.1 Acidobacteriota bacterium
CTGTTCCCGAAGGATCATGGATGGACACCCGGACCAGGAGACTTCCTACCGAGGTCTGGACGATTCCCAGGTTGGTGTGGAAGACATCCGGTATGGAGTGAACGAGCGGGAGGATGACCGAGGATGCGCTTTGAGTGGTGTCCAACGGGATTCCAGGGATGCCCTGACCAAAGGTCGCGCCCCCATCCTCGAGGTTGTAGGTGCGTGTCGAAACAACTGCCTCGTCCGAGCTGACGCTGACGTACATCAGGCCGGAGGTTGGGTAGGAGTCGGCCAACGGGTCGTCGATATAGAGAGAGCCCCCGGCCGGGATCGAGTGTGTCCCCGGCAGCATCACACCGGGCCAGACGCTATCCTTGGCGACGAAGTAGAGCGTGGCGGTAACTGTGGTCGAGGACGGGTTGGCGACGGCGATCTGGCTCTTCCAGTTCGAGGCGCCGAAACCCGCCGTCGAGGCTGCCGCCGGAATGAGCCACTGGGCCGATCCGGCACTCGAGGGATTTCGCCCCTCAAGTGTCGTGACGCCGAGGGCCAGGGGATCCAGGTGGTCGGACAGCCGGGAGTCCGGCGTGTCGTTGCCGGTCCAGCTCTCGTGCAGTTGACCGTACCAGTCCTCGTCGTCGTTGCCGCAGGCCGCGTAACCGCCGGACAGCGTTCCGACGCACAGGCCGTTCGATTGGTCGAAGATGCACGATCCTGAAGACCCAGGCTCGGTGGTGCCGAGATCCCAGTCGTTGACCTTCCAATGGGATTCGCCTCTGGTCGTCAGTGGATCGTCTTCGAAAGAGATCGCTTTCTCGCCGCCGGAGGGATGATGGATGCCTGTGACTGATTGGGGTGTGATGCCCGAGACATCCCACCCGGCGTAGTAGACGTTGAAGCCGGGTTCTGGAATCGAATGCAATTCGAGGAGCGTGAAGTCCGATCCGCCGGCCCAGTTCCACTCCCAGGTCGAGAGGAAGGTCGAGCCGGTCTGGTTCTGGCCAAGGGAACCGCCAGAAAGGTCGCCGCAGTTCGGTGATTCGTAGTTCCAATAGACCACTACCGTGTTGGCGTTGCCGGCCCTGACATCGCAGTGATCGGCAGTCAAGAAGAGAGGCCGGTCGTCTTCGGCCGTGTTGTTCACCAACGTGCCGGTGCACAGATACGCGCCGTCGATCGTATAGCGGGCAACCGAGCGGATTTGATCCCGCCAGCCGTCCCCTTCGGGGCAGACGACATCGATGTTGCAATCGCCCTGACCGCCCTTGCGAGGATCTTCGCCGAAGATCCGGTAGCCATGATGGACGCTGGAGATCCTCAACCGAACATCCGAGGCCCGGCCGGGCGGCGCCGACACTTCGACCACCAGATGATCTCCAAGCACGATCGGCGTGGAAAGCCCGCCGTGGTTGTCACGATCGGCCTGGGTATAGGGACCGTGGACCTGGGCGCCTGCCGGGTCGTGCAACCACAGGCTTGCACCTGCAGGCAGGTTGAGGTCGTCGATTCGAAGGTTGAGGCTCAGGGCGCCTGGGGCGTCAATCTCGACCCGCCAGAGGTCGCCGCCGTACGCCAACCGGTCCCACCGACCGGAGTTCGCAGGGCTGATCGACGCTTCGAGTCCGACCGCGAATCGAGTTGGACCCGTGGCGTCGGGACCACTCGGTTTGCCGAGGTCCTCGGCCTCGAGGGCCTGGTGGTCGACAGGTTCCATGCGCACGGTGGGGATTTCCGATCCCGAAATCTCGGGGCCGACCAGGCCTGGCGGCAAACCGCCCGCCGTCACGCCGGTTACCGACAGTACGGCTATCGCCACCACGGGGTAAAGGGCCCTCTCGA
>JBDLIO010000771.1:0-1819 GCA_039714865.1 Acidobacteriota bacterium
AGGGCCTTTGCCTGATCTTCACGCCTCCCCAGGCTGCCCGCAGGGTGCACTTCATGCTGCGCCACGCCGGTATCGAGGCCCCTCCTGTTGATGTACCCAACAAAAAGGACATCAGCCGCGCCGCCGACCAGCGACTGCTCGAGCAATTCTCGGAGGTCGACGCTGCCGACCGCGGTGACATGGACCGTATGCACGCGGTGGCCGCAGAACTGCTCCAGGGGCGAGACCCCGTTTCCGTGGTGGCCACACTGCTTGGAGAGGCCGGCCACGGCGGACCCTGCGCACCGCGACACATCGAACCCGTTTCTTTCCGGGAGAATCGGAATTCACAGCATCGCCACCCGCAGGGTCGACGCCCTTCGTCCGGAAACTGGGCCCGGTTCCAGGTCAGTTGGGGCAAAAACCACGGCGCAGATCCGGGACGACTGCTGGCCATCGTCTGCCGCAGAGGCGGCATCACGAGTTCGGACGTGGGCTCCATCTCCATCGGCGGACAATCCTCGATGGTCGAGGTCAACCCCAAGATCGCACAGGCCTTCGCCCGCTCCGCAGGCCGACATGATCCCCGCGACCCAAGGATCAAGTTCCGGGAGTGGCGTGATGTCAAGCCGAAGGGCAGGCAGCGGTAACGAGACCCTTCTCGGCCATTGTAATTTTCCCTGAACCCGACAAATGCACCTCGACGGATCGAAGGCGTTGAGAGACAATCGCGGGCCGAGTCAATTCCGGCGCATCTGCGGCGACCCACTGTCCGCGATATGGCCGGACAGGAGGAACAGATGAATCGGAACCGCCTACACCGTGCAACGGTTTGTACCGCCCTCATCCTGACAGCGCTGACATTTGTCGCAGGTCCAACCCAAGGTGCGGAGTACTCCGGCCCATCCATCGTCGCCCGGTCCGGAGACCAGACCCTTGCCGTAGGTTCCCGAGACGAAGGCGTCGTCCTGCTCTACCGCCAGGACTCGACCTCGCCTCGGCAAGCAATCTCCTCGACCCACTCAACGATCGTTGGGGCGCGCCTGGTCGACGGCGGCGTCAACGGAGTTCTCTTCTCCTCCTGGCAAGACCAGGACGGCGCAGCCTACACCGCGATCTCTTTGGACCATGGCGAGACGTGGAAACCGGAGAGAGTCATTCATCCGACCATCGCCCTTCGCGCGGCAACGCTCGTGCCGGGAGAGCAGGTCACGGCGCCCGCACCGAAGTACACTGCCGGGTCCGACTCTCAAGTCCGAATCGTTCAGTTCGAGACCCAGAGCCTCGCGGCCTGGCGACAACGCCTGGTCGAACTCGGGGCCGAGTTGCTCGCATTCATCCCCCACAACGCCCACGTCGTGCGCATGTCGAGCGACGTTGAGCGGAATGTCGCCGCCGAGCCCTTTGTTCGGTGGATCGGGGCCTACCACCCAGCCTATCGCCTCGAGCCGGGGCTGCTCGATGAACTCAACGGCCCCAACCTGCCGCCTCGGCGCTTCGTGCTGCAGACCTTCCGGCCGGGCCCGACCGAAAAATCGGCCCTCGCCTGAGAAATCGTTGCAACCGGCGGCCAGATCGTCAGCCAAACACCCCACGGCTACCTTCTCGAGGCCATGCTCACCAGCGAGCAGGCCCTGGCCCTCCTCCACTCGAACAATTTGCAGTGGCTCGAGCCCTGGATGGCGCCGTCCGACGACATGGACAACGCCCGCGGCCAGCCGCCGCCACGGCTCGTCGGTCAGCGGCGCCGGCGACGGTACGAGCTTGCGCTTGACCCGGAAGTGGCTCTCCCAAGCGTCGATCGTGCTCTTCTTGGCGTGCTTGCGATACCGTCCCGGCC
>JBDLIO010000772.1:0-1816 GCA_039714865.1 Acidobacteriota bacterium
ATCGAGGGCGTGGCGGATGCGCCGGACGCCCTCGCGGATCGCGGGCGCGTCGAGGCCGCTGTATCCGATCAGCAGCTCGGCGTGCGCCGGCGATCCGCGAGGGCGTCCGGCGCATCCGCCACGCCCTCGATGCCGTGCGCCGCCGCTGATCCGGGGCCGGGCGGCCAGAGCCTCGACGGCGTTCTACGCCGCCGGCCTGTGTCCGGACAAGCGCACGACGACGCCATCGACGTCCGCGGGTTCGTAGTTCTCCCTGACGCCGATGGCCTCCTGCAGTTCGCTGACCGCCCGCTCTTTCAGCGCGGCGGCAAGCACCTTGGCGATGGTGAAGGAGTCACCGAGGGTGGCCTCGCCTCCCAGCACATGGATGGCCTTGTGGGCGCCTCGCGCCAGGCAATCCCTCAGGGCGGCTTCCGAACGGGCCGGTCCATAAGTCACGGCGGTCACTTCGCCGCCGCCGGTCTCGGTCAGCTTGAGAGCCTCCTCGAGAGCATATTCATCGTACGGCGAGACGATCCATTTGATGCCCGTCTCGTCGATGTGCTTGCCGTCGTCCCCGATCTTGATCACCGAGGCCGTGTCCGGCACGCTGGTCACACAGACGATACAATTCACGGTCTACCTCCCTTGGTTTCTGCCGGCGAACCGGCGCTACTGAATGGTCATTCAGTATGGGGATTGTACCAGAGTGAATTACGGTTCACCAGAGCGAGGAACGCGGACCGTATTGGCCCTTTGGATTCACCATTTGCCTGTTGGCGGCATGGAGGGCCAATCCGACCACGCTCCTCGCTATTGGCGCTTCGCGCAGTTGGTTTCTACGCTAGGATGTACCCATGGGCATGCACACACTTCTCGTCACCGGTTCGAGCGGTCTGATCGGCTCGGAGATCGTTACTCACTTCGACGCCCTTAATTGGCGCATCGTCGGTGTCGACAACAATATGCGGGCGGATTTCTTCGGGCCTTCGGGGGACACCCGCTGGAATCAGCAGAGGCTCGAAGGCCGGTGCCGGAATTTCACTCACCACGATCTGGACATCCGGGACCGTCAGGACGTGCTGGCCCTCATGGCCGCCGAGAAGCCGGACCTGGTGGTTCACGCCGCGGCGCAGCCCAGCCACGACCTCGCCGCCTCTCGTCCCTTCGACGATTTTGACGTCAACGCCGTCGGCACGCTCAACATGCTTGAAGCCGTTCGCCGGGAGGTTCCAGAATCGGTCTTTGTCCACCTCTCCACCAACAAGGTCTATGGCGACCGGCCCAACGAAATCGAACTCAATGAGTTGGAAACCCGTTGGGACTACGCCGACCCCGCCTTTGCCGACGGCATCGACGAGACGATGAGCATCGACGGCTGCCTGCATTCCCTCTTCGGCGCCTCCAAGGCGGCAGGCGACATCCTGGTCCAGGAGTATGGGCGCTATTTCGACCTCAAGAGCTGCTGCCTGAGGGGCGGCTGCCTGACCGGTCCCCACCATTCGGGGGTCGAACTGCACGGTTTCTTGAGCTACCTGGCCAAGTGCAATGTCGACGAGCGCGAGTACACGGTGTTCGGCTACAAGGGCAAGCAGGTCCGGGACAACATCCACTCTCACGATGTCGCACGCTGCGTCGAGGCGTTTTTCGAAAACCCAGGCTGCGGGGAGGTCTTCAACCTCGGGGGCGGTCGGGCCAACTCCGTCTCGATCCTCGAGGCCTTCGCCAAGGTCGAGGTCCTGACGGGAAAAACGATGCGCTGGACCTACTCCGACACCGCTCGGCGCGGCGACCACATGTGCTACATCTCCAATTTGAACAAGATCAAGAGCCGTTT
>JBDLIO010000773.1:0-1802 GCA_039714865.1 Acidobacteriota bacterium
GTAGACGCCGATTCCCTTCGAATCGAGCCTGTCCTCGTGAATGCCGGCAGTGACGACCGCAACGTGGCCCGAAGCCAGGCACACGGCCTCGGCGATCGGGCGAGCCACGACTTCTTCCTTGTGGGGAGGGATCGTCAAGACCGAGCACGAGACCCCGCTCCGTCCGGGACCGCAGGGTTGGGCCAGGGCGACACTGCCGACGTGGGGCCGGCTTCCGCCACCGACGACGATGACGATGTCATCACCGACGCGAGTGACGTTCGCGTGGATCGAACGGCCGGTCTCGGGGTCGGATGTTTGGTGTTCAAAACCGTTCATGCAGGGATTCTACTCTCAATCGGTAGCATGGACCAAAAAGGACGATGGATGCCCTGAACCCGAGCCCGAGCCCGCACCAAGGGCTCCCACGTCGGGCACGGGCATGGGCTCGATAGGCGGCTAAGGTGTCGCGAGGGGATCGGAGGGGAATTGAGCGTGCCAGGCAAACCAGAAAGCAACGCGCATCAGCGGCGCCTGGTCGGAGTCTCCCAGGATCTCCACGCGCGCGGCAGGGGGCTCGGTCGTGAAATGAATCCTCAGTGGAACATCGCCGATGATTGTGTCGACAGTGCCCCGGGGCTCACCAACCTTGGCTGCCAAAGCGGAGATGGCAAACACCTTTCGCTCGGCTCCGGCTTCGACGATCACAACCCTTTCTTTTGCATCGGGACCGTCGGCCGGCGGCATCGGATCGACCGGAAAATGCAGCACCTCGGATCCGAAGTAGCTGTGGTAGGGGTCTCGTTTGTAGAGTCTCGTGAACTCCGGCAACGGGATCATGACGTCGGTATCGGGATGCCTCTCAAACCAGTCGGACCACAGGGCAAGGTCGAAAGGGAGGCCCTGCAAGCGTGCTTCGGAGCAAGCCAGCGGGCCGGCGACGGCCCGGCCGGAGAGTTGGGTCCAGAGGCTGGGTTCTTGCTCGGTGCGGCCCCGGTCGTAGATCAGGGTGTTGCAGTTAAAGAGCAGACCGGACACACCGAACGACAGGGTTTCGGAGCCGACGACGGGTCGGCGCCATACGGCAGAGGTGTCGCTCAAACCCGAATACGTCACCGCGATCTCTTCGCCGCCCAGGGTATCGTTGATCACCTCGTGCCACCGCAGCAGTCGAAGGGGGTAGGCCCGGGCCTCGGCGTTGATGACGACGCCGATGACGCGGTCTGCACCCACAAGCAATTTGCCGCGGTGTTCTTCGTTGATCGTTTCCACCTGGGAACCGGGCACGGTTTCGGGGTTGTCTACCGCGTGCAGGCCGTCGCGGCCCATTCCGCCTGCGACGATATCGGAGACCTGGAGGCAGCCGAGATCAAAGCCGTAGGTCGAGGGGTCCTGGCCGTCGCCAAGATTCGAGATCGCTCCAGGTCGGACGACGAGGGCGAGGATCACCGCAATGGGAATGACGGCCGCACCGACCACCCACCACCCGCTCCGGAACAGCCTACCGATCATTGGAAATTCGGGACTGAGCCAGTTGGACCTCGGGATGCATTTCGGACCCGATGAAGGCGCCGTCGAAGATTTTCTCGTCCATGTCGCCCACCATCGATATCAGCAACAAGGGCAGGTAGATGATGCTGGCCAGAAACAGGCGCCGGGCGGTGAGCCGGGTCCGGTCCCGGTAGAAGGGCAGGGCGGCAATAGCGAAGACCACGCCCAGGATCTGAGCGATGATCAGGAAGATCATACCGGAAAGTCCCTCCGCAAAAATCAGGAGGGTCAACGGCTGCAAAGCCAGTGCGTAGACCAAGGCTGTTCGGGCG
>JBDLIO010000774.1:0-1799 GCA_039714865.1 Acidobacteriota bacterium
CTTGACGCCGTTTTTGATATGGGCAAAAAAGCCCAGGTCGGCTACCGACGCAAAAACGCAATCGGTCGAGCATCCTGAGAAAACGATTTTATATTTTCTCGGCAGATTGAACGAGCTTCTGTCCTGCAGAAGATATTCGGCCGTCGCTATCGAATATGGGGCAACGTCGAATTGCTCATCCGCAATCACCTGCTCGACCGTTCGGCGAACCGGTTCCAGGGAATGCCTGATGATCGTCACCGGCGTGCGGGACATCTCTGCCTGCATCAGCGACCGAAGGGCGCCTCGGGTAGAGGCCGGCGGCAGATGGGCCTCGCACCGGCCCTCGAGATTCCGCCGAACCAGGTCAGTATCGAGAAAGCGCTCGTCGACTGGAGCAATCAACGTGACCCGATGACCTGCGTCCCGAAGCCCGTCGATCGTATTCAGCAGCACCAGGCGCCCCCCGTCGATAGGGGGCCAGGGTGTCTTGGTGGCAACCAGGAGAATCCGCATGAGGCGGGTATTGTACCCTCCCCCGAGCCCGTGCCCGATACCGATCCCGATCCCGATCCCGATCCCGATAAGTGGTACCGCTGGACCGTTAGCAGTCACCGGACGCGGATTACGGACGCCGTCCCGGTCTCGGGCGCGGTTCACGGTCCCTGCCCCTGGATCAAATTCCAAGCCGGGATAGAATGAACCCATGACCGATATCGCCCCCCCCGGCCTGGAGCCCGACCCTCCCAAAAAGGAATGGCGACTGATCGCCATCATCTTCGGCGTACTCCTCGTCCTGATAGCAATCCCACTGCTCCGGTGGCGCCACTACGAGAGTCAGCGCCCGACCCTCGTAGAAATCAGGGTCGTCGCCGCCACAGAACAGGATCCGGTCTTTCGAGAGGGAGCCCGCACCGTCGGTCCCGAAGAACGGGTGTCGCTGGCCATCGCACTGCGCCTCGAATATCCCGGCAGTGGCAGCCGTTGGCTGGCGCCGGTTGACCGGTTGGAACTCGACGGCACCCTCGTCGATCACGTGCAGGCGGAGTCCTGGCCGGAACCCGACCGAACGGCCAGAGCATTCTGGTTCACACTGGAGTCCCCGTTCCTCGGGGGAACACTCGACGCGGAGAACGCCCAGGACAAGTTGGCAGCCCGTCCTTTTCTGGCCCCGGAGCTGGGACAGGCATTTCTCGCAGAAGGAGAGCCTTCCTTCCACGCCGCTGACGGCATCAACCTCGGGGACACGCTGCTCCCGGTAGCGGCCGGAACCTACCGGGTCTATGCCCGAGTAGAGGTCGTGGCCGACGAAGGAAGTTCGAGGCCGTTGTTCACGGCATCTTCCCTGGGTGCGGATCATTTCGACGATCCTGCCATGGTCCGCATCAGCCGGGACCTGGAGCCGGAATTCACCGGGATCCACGCGGCGGCCGGTCATTTGTTTCGACTGCCGGGATTTGAACCGGCCTCAGGCTCGGGATGGAATGCAGGCAAGGCCTGCGGCAGCCTGGTGGCAACCTCGTCCCGAACATTTGCCGCGATGGCCCTCACAGGGCATTGTGCCGCCGACAACCTGGACCTCGCCCCACTGGGCCGCCTTTCGGTGAAGGACTCAGTCGTTTCCTCGACGCTGCGGTGGCAGACCGATGTCCGGCCCGGTGATCTCCTGAAACAGGGTGATCACTGGGTGGTCGTCGTCTCAGATGACGGCAACGGTATCCTGGACGGCCCGGACCTGGTCGCCCACAGTTGGCGCCGTCCGCCCAGTATCATGCCGCTGGCCTCAGCCCTGGATGAGCCCCCCTTGGAAGTCGAAGTCT
>JBDLIO010000775.1:0-1798 GCA_039714865.1 Acidobacteriota bacterium
TCCTCAAGGGCGACAAGGTCGGAATCGGGAGGACATCGCCCTTGAGGAAAATGACCTCGGCGGCCTACTGCCCTCAGCCGAGATGCGGTGTCTGAAGCGCTCTCCGAGGATTGCCACCCTATGCATTGTTCGCAACTGTACAGATGGCAGAAGGTTACCTTGAGAACAATGCAAAGAGTGGCACGTCCCGATTGGAGGTTATGGGCGCTCTTGAAACCGGACCGCTGCCCTTGTTCGATCTTGCAGTTCTTTGAGTTTTTGCATTTCCTATGCTATGTTCCTACAGGAGGTACCTATGGATACCGTCAATGTCCGCCAGCTGAAAAACAACCCGTCGGAGGCTTTGCGCAGCGCGGTCAAGGGCCCCGTGCTGGTCATGAAGGGGGATCGGCCGACAGCGTGGATCCTCAATCTCGGTATTGGTGGCGAACTCAACGAACCCGAGGTGAATTTGGCTGTGGCTGTAGCGCTTTTCAGTGATCGTGCCCTGTCCTTGGGCCGTGCCGCCCGCCTGGCAGGTATTGGCGCCGGCGAGATGATCAGCCATCTTTCACGGCTGGGTATCAGTATCGACCGGGAGGACCAGGATGTTGAGGCGGATGTCGAGACGCTCGAGCAATGGCTCGCCTCGTCCTGAGTGACGCCAGTCCGCTCGTCGGCCTGGCCCGGGTCGATGGAGTGCTCTGGCTACGTGCGCTTTTCGGAGTTGTCTGCGTGACCCGTCAGGTCGAGATGGAACTCGGAGGCCGGGCCGCGCTGGAATCGGCCATTGACGAAGCAATGGACGACGGCTGGTTGCGGGTACTCGACAGACCGGTTGATAACCGCGAGGCATCGGGAGACCCCGCCGACGGTGTTCGCCCCCCCCATTTGGGTGACGGAGAGTGGAGCACCATTCTCGCAGCCAAGAACCACAATGGCCCGGCGCTCCTATTGCTTGACGATCGCTTGGCCCGTCGCGAGGCAGGGGTTATGGGTCTCCAGGTGGCCGGCACGGCTGCTGTCATCGTCATGGCCCACCGGCGGGGTTTGCTGACGTCACCGCCGACGGTATTCGAGCGCCTCCTGCAGTCGGATTTTCGTATCTCGGCGAAGGTGATCCGGAGTGCCCTTGAGGCCTGTAAGCTGGAGGAATATCGATGACCTCAGTGATCGGGGCGCGTCAGCCGACCGTCGCCGCCTCGGCCGCGGATTTCGGGCGCTGCCGCCGTCGCTGTCCCGGTTTCCCGGCTTCCAGCAACTCAGCGTGACAATGCGCGATCGGAGTCGCGCGCTCCCACTCAGCGTCCCAGCTTTCTAACGTTTGATCACCAACAGTCGTTCTTCGGTCATCGTTCGATAGGTGTAGAGCGGGCCTTCGCGGCCGGTTCCTGAGTCCTTGACGCCGCCGTAGGGCATGGGGTCCGAGCGCCAGGTCGGCACGTCGCCCTGGATGATGCCGCCGACCTCCAGGCAGTCCCATGCCATCTGGATCTTGGTTGTATCGGAGGTGAAGATACCGGCCTGCAGTCCGTAGCGGGAGTCGTTGACCATGTTGAGGGCCTGGGAGAAGTCCTCGAAGGCATCCAGAACGGCGACGGGGCCGAAGACCTCGTCGGAGACGACCGGCTCATCGTGCGGAACCTCCTCGAGCAGCGTCGGTGAGATGACCGAGCCCGAACGCTCGCCGCCGCTGACGATGCGCCCGCCGGCATCCGTCGACCGGCCGATCCAGTCCTCGACCCTGTCGGCGTTGGCTTCGTCGATCAGTGGTCCGCAGACGGTGGATTCGTCGGCCGGGTCGCCGGTGGCCAGGTTT
>JBDLIO010000776.1:0-1793 GCA_039714865.1 Acidobacteriota bacterium
GAATTCCACGGTGACAGGCGATTTGGTGACGATCCGGCGCTGATAGCAGGCTTTGCACGGTTTGGCGGTGAGCCCGTTGCGATCATCGGTCATCAAAAAGGAAGGGACACTGCGGAAAAGGTCCGGAGAAACTTCGGCATGCCCCGTCCCGAGGGGTACCGCAAGGCCCTGAGGATCATGAGGTTGGCCGCTCGATTCAAACGCCCAATCATCACTTTTATCGACACGCCGGGCGCCTACCCGGGCATTGATGCCGAAGAACGCGGCCAGGCCGAGGCGATCGCCGACAACCTGGTCGAAATGGCTCGGTTGCCTGTACCGATCATCGTGATCGTTACCGGCGAGGGTGGATCCGGAGGAGCATTGGCGTTGGGCGTTGGTGACCGTGTTTTGATGCTGGAGCACGCCGTCTATTCCGTGATCTCGCCCGAGGGGTGTGCTGCCATTCTCTGGAAGGACCAGACCAGGGCCGAGGACGCCGCTCAAGCCCTCAGGTTGACGTCCGGAGATTTGGTCAAGTTTGGTGTGATTGACGAGGTCCTTCCCGAACCCCGCGGAGGCGCCCAAATGGACCCCGGGGCGATGGCCTCGACTATCGAAGAAGGCATTCGTCGCCACCTCAAGCAACTCAAGAAATTGCGCCCGGAAGCCTTGATCAACCGAAGATACAAGAAATTCAGATCCATGGGAGTGGCCGCCGACCGGTGAGGCGGCGCCCCTTTACTGTCCGGCATAGAGAACAACCGTGAGTTCGCGAAAGATTTTTCGGTGGTTGACAGCAGGGCTGCTGTTGGGGCTGATTGTCGGCCTCGCAGTCTTGGCCGCCATCAGGGCACGACAGATTCGACCAAGCAACATTGAGACGGCCACGGAGCAAGTCCTGGGCCAGGGTGGTGAAGAGGCGCTCGGCGTATACAACGATTTCAAGGTCCTCGAGCGGGTTCAGGGAAAGCTGATTTTTGCTCTCGAAGCATTGCGGACTCTGGGGAAATCATCGGGCTGGCACGACATCGAGTCAGTTTCGGTGCAGCTTTACAACGATGACGAAAGCAAAGGACCTCTCCTGACCTGTCAGCGGGCCAGCTTCAACGTCGACACGAAAAACGCCAACCTCTCAGGGAGCGTGCAGGTCGAGTTTCCGGACGGAACCTTCCTGAGTACCGAAGTTGGAACGCTCTTGGGTGGGGAACGACGTTTCGAGTCAACTTCGAACGTAGTATTCGTTGGAGATGGACTGCTCGGTTCGGCGGGCACAGCAACCTACGATATGGAAAGGGCCCTGCTGGTCCTGAGCAAGGGGGTGGTCGTTCGGACCGACAATGGCGACTCCCTCGTCGCCCCGGAATTGGTTTACCGGCGAGACGTCGAGAAGTTGAAGTTGCCTCAGGGCGGCAAGATTACCTTCGGTGGCTTCACGGTGGAGTCGCCGGAAGCGGAAGTGGTGATGGAGAAAGACCAACACCAGCCCTCCAAGGTTATGTTCGGGGGCGGAGTCAAAATCAGCGCGCATGATGCCGAAAGTGGGCAAGACCTTCAGGCGTGGTCGGAAGATCTTGAGGCCCGCAGAGATCCCGCAGGAAGGTGGCAGATCAATGCACGGTCGAGCGGACCCTGGGTTCGGTTCATGACCCTCGGTGGGCAAGATGTAGTTTTTCAGGAACTCCTTGCCTGGGAAGTCCGAGCCGTCGTGGGCGAAAAAGGGCTTCTCAATGTCAGAGCGGACGGAAGAGCGTGTGTTCATACCATCCCGGTTGAGGGCCCCACTCGAACCACCGAAAGCGATTCGGTCCGGG
>JBDLIO010000777.1:0-1787 GCA_039714865.1 Acidobacteriota bacterium
AAGTTCGATGTAGGCGCGTCCTTCAGGGCGCTCAGCTTCCGGATGACGCCGCTTCGAGTTCGGCCATGCCGTCCCTGACCTCGTCCCGGGGCAAATTTCCCGCCAGCAACTGGGCGTCCTCGAGGTCGAGCAGTCGTCGATAGAATGCTCGGCCCTCGTCGATGACGGCGGAGTTCGCCAGACCTCGTTCGACAAGGTCGAAGAGGGCATTCTCGGCCTCGTCGAATCGACCTGCTGCAGAGCGGTAGCGGAACAGCCGCAGAATTGTATCCCCAGGCAGGTCGATTTCCCCGAGGTCGGTCAAGAGCTCCTTGGCTCGGTTTTCGGCCTCCGCCAGGGCCTCGTGACGAAAGAGGGTGAAAGTCTCGAGGTAGAGGGTCAGGGCCATTACCCGAGCCCTGAGGGCAGTGTCGTTCTGATCGGTTGCGTCGGCCAATTGAGCCCGGACGAACGAGCACTCTGCGATGGCCAGGATCCGGGCGGGGTTGGGTTCGTTATCGGCCTTGAGGACCTGAAGTACGGCCGCAAGCGGCAGGGAATCCAGGACGTCAAAATCCAGGCCGGTCAAGTCCTTGAGAGCCTCGTTCAACTCGGCATGAACAATGGCGGGTTCCTCTGATCGGGCCTTGGCGGTCAGTCGTGCGATAGCCTGAGCCAGTTGTCGGATCATCCGCAGAATATAGTCCTGTCTGAGCATCGCTAACGCTCCAAGGCGCTCTCGAACACCGAAGCAAATTCCCGAGCCATTCGAATATGAGAGTAGCCTTCGACGCGTTCCGGACTGCCCTTCCAGGCGATGGTCCCGGTTCGCTCGAATTCTTCCCACCAAACCGACAGCTGTTCTTCGAGCCGGTCGACCGAGGTGATCTGGAGCCCGCCACCGGTGTCGTCCAGAAGATCGCGGAGTGCGCCGGGGCCGCCCCCAAGGACCAGAATGGGCCTCCGGGCCGCAAGGTACTCAAAGACCTTGGCCGTCACGACGCCGGCTTCCCGGGGGCCTCCCCAGTGCAAGAGCAGCAGAGCGTGGCTCCGGCGTTGGGCTTGGACTGCGTCGTCGTGGGAACCCCAGGGAACAAGGTCGACGAGGTCCGCGACTTCGTGCCTCTCCGCCATCGCCAGTAGCCACGGTTCATGCTTGACAAACAGGCGGATTCGGAAACGTTCTCGTGGCAGGCGACCCCGCCGAATCAGGTTTCCGGCAGCTTCGAAGAGCAGCGAGGGGTCGCGTCGGCCCTGGTGGTAGGTGCCGGTGTGGGTGATGGTGAATACGTCGGGCAGAGGTTCACCGGGATTGACCAGATCGGGATCAAAGCCGTTGAGTACCGTATGCGTCGGCACGCCGGGATGAAGCGTCCGCAGTTCCTCTGCCAGGGGTTCGGAAACGGTGACCAGGGCGTCCGCCTTGCCCAGGGTCCGCTGTTCGTGACGTCGGTCGATGGAACGCCGCCATCCCGGCGCGGTTGAAAACCGGTCATCCGACCACAAATCGCGCAGATCGGCGACCCAGGGCAGGCCGCACTCGATCTTGATCCGCCTGCCTGCTACGTGGGCCGAGGGGGGCGGGGAAGTTGTCAGAACCAGATCGAACGACTGTTCTGCAATTGCCCTTCTTGCCGCCTCGGTCGCGATGGAGATCCAACCGCGGTTGGTATCGGGGAAGGCCACCAAGCCCTTGAGGCTGTCGATCAGCCGGGCCTTGAGGCGGATACCGGTTGCCGGGGCCGAGCCATCGCTGCCCACCAGGTCCTTCAGTGCTGCACCGCTGTTGAGCCCCAGTGTTCGTTTGA
>JBDLIO010000778.1:0-1782 GCA_039714865.1 Acidobacteriota bacterium
TCGACCAGCAACAGGCTTTCACATGGGTGATCGTCCAGGCCCAGCAAGGCCCTTGCGGCCGCAAACCCCAGTCGCCCTTTGGTCTGACCGAACACGGGACGATCCAGGTGCTCTATGGCAGCCGGCTCGAGACCGGACAGGTCGACCGTCGCTGCCATTGCCTCGGCGACCGAAGAGAAGCAAACGACACCCAAGCCTCGTTCCGTCGGGCACGGCACGACCCGAAGGAGGGCAGAGGTGATGACTGCCAGCGTACCTTCGCTGCCGGCCACAAGCGCCGCCAGATTCGACGGATCGTTCATGAACCGGTGGAAGTCATAGCCCGGTCGCCGTTTGACGAGATCATCGGGCAACCGTCGCTCAATCAGCTCCTGATGGTGGAGAACGGCTTCAGCCGCCTGATACCGGAGCGGTTCGAACCCCTCTTTCCCACGGCCGACCCACGCCATCGATCCGTCGGCCAGCACCACTTGAAGAGCCTCAACATGGTCGGAGGTCGTACCGTAGACCGGCGCATGAGCGCCAGACGAGTCATTGGAGATCATGCCGCCAAGGGTCGCTCGCGAGGAAGTCGCCACATCGGGCCCAAACATCAGGCCGTCCCGGGCGAGCACCTGATTGAGGTGGTCCAAAACGACTCCTGGTCCGACCTCTATGATCCCGGCCTCCCGGTCCAGGGTCTCGATCGCCCGAAGGTGCGCCGAGGCGTCGATGACGAGGCCCTCACCGATCGCTCCCCCCGCCAATCCGGTGCCCGCGCCGCGAGGGGTGACACTGATCCCGGCTTCGGCCGCGGCCGCAACAATGGAGGCACATTGCTCCGCATTGCGGGGCAACGCCACTGCGGCGGGAGTGACCTGATAGATCGAGGCATCGGTGGCGTAGAGCACCCGATCGAGGTCCCGGAATCGGGCCTCGCAGCCGGCCTTCTCGAGAGCTCGCCGCTGAGCAGGTGTCAAAGACGTCATGGGTTGATTGTAGACCGGGAAGTGTGCAAATTGGAGCGCGCTCGTTCCAGAGCCCGGGGGCTACCGTTCAGGATCCTAGGACAAACCCCCAGTTGGCGAACAGAGCAACCGCCAGCAGGATCAGCCCACGATCGAGCCATTTGCCGGCCCTTTCAACGACCTCCCGCCAATTCCTGACCCATAGCCACAAAGCATGACGGATAGCCTGCAAGGCGACGTAGAGCATCACCACCCATCCAAGGCGGTGAAACGCGAGACTTTCCCCTACAGCCCCCCGGCCCATAGCGACCCAGGCCCGGGTCAGACCGCATCCGGGGCAGGGCGTGCCGGTCGCCCGTCTGAAAGCACAGGCGGTTGGCAGATCGCCCATTTCGAAGGCCGGCAACAGGATTTCAAGACCACCCAGGATGACGGCAATCACCAATGCCCCGAAACACAGCGCCAACAACAGGCGGTGGGAGGAGGCCGCAACAGCCTCCTCCCCGCGATGTTTCCGGTCAGCCAAAGGCGTTCTTGACGTCCTGATTGAGCAATACGACCAGTGCCCAGATTCCGAAGGGAATCCCGATGCAGCAGATGGAGAAACAGGGGATCAACGAGAGAATCGCAGCGGTCATCGCCAGACCGTAGCCCTGCAGATCTTTCATCTTCATCGCACCGTAGAAGATCAACGCCGCACCGACCAGGGTGAAAACACCCATCACGACGGTGAAGGTTCCCGACATCAGGGGCGCCAACCATTCCATGCCCTCCATGCCTTCGAGCTGGGACATGTCACCGGCTCCCATGAATGAAAGTCCCAGGGGACCAGCCG
>JBDLIO010000779.1:0-1777 GCA_039714865.1 Acidobacteriota bacterium
GTCTTCCGGCGTGTAGACCTCGACCATCATTACCGGTTCGAGCAGTGTGGGTTTGCATTTACCGGCAGCGTCCCTGAAGGCTTTTCTGCCGGCCTGCTTGAAGGCCATTTCCGAGGAGTCGACAGCGTGCTCTTTTCCGTCGGTCAGGGTGACCTTGAAGTCGACCATCGGAAAACCGGCAAGTACGCCCCGTTCGGCCGCTTCCTGAATGCCCTTGTCAACGGCGGGGCGGTAGGTTTGCGAAATTGAACCGCCGAAGATTTTGTCGACGAACTCGTACCCGTGGCCAAGGTTGGGTTCCATGGTGATAGAGCACTGCGCGAATTGGCCCGAGCCCCCGGTCTGCTTCTTGTGCCGTGTGGTCACATCGATGCTCTTGGTGATCGTCTCACGGTACGGAACCTTGGGCTGGTGCAGGACGACGTCAACGTTGTAGCGCTTCTTCAGCTTGCCGACGACGACCTCGACGTGAAGCTGGCCGGTGCCTGAGATCAGCATTTCCTTGGTCTGGGGGTCGCGGCCGATCTTGACCGTTGGATCCTCATCCTGGATACGGCGCAGGGCCGTGGCCAGCTTGTCTTCGTCCGCCTTGGACTTGGCCTCCAGAGCGAATGAGATTGCCGCCTCGGGGATCGGGACCGCGGGAACCTTGATGTTCATCTTGGCTTCGCACAAGGAATCGCAGGTGTTGCTGTCCTTGAGTTTCGGCACGGCGCCGATGTCACCGGCTGCCAGCTCAGGAATGTGTTCGAGGGTCTTCCCCTGAACGATCGAAAGAGCGCCGAGGCGTTCGGAGCTGCCGCTGGTACTGTTGGTCACGGTGGTGTCCGACGCGACTCCGCCCGAAAAGACGCGGATCAGGGAAATGCGACCCGAGAAGGGGTCGGAAATCGTCTTGAAGACGTAGGCGGAGAATTTTTCGTCGCCGGAGATCTCCAGTCCCTTTTCCTCGCCGTCGACCATCCCCTGCAAAGGGCGCCAGTCGGGCGCCGGGGTCAGATTGACCAATGCTTCCATCAGAGGCTGTACGCCGATGTTCTTGGTGGCCGATAGGGTGAAGACAGGGAACAAGGCCCGGGCCGTGATCGCCTTCTTCAGGCCTTCGATCAAGGTGGCTTCGTTGAGTTCTCCCTCTTCGAGATAGGAGTCCATCAGGGTTTCATCCTGTTCGGCGACCATCTCCATCAGGGCTTCACGTGCTGCGGCGACCTCGTCTGCCACCTCCGAGGGAACATCAGCCTCGGTCATTTTTCCGCTTTCGTCGTGGGGCCAGGTGAAGGCCTTGCCGTTCACAAGGTTGACGACACCGGAGAAGGTGCTCTCGGCGCCGATCGGAATCTGGAGTGGCGTTCCCTCTCGGCCGTACTTCTTCTGGAGGTTCTCGATCGTACGGCTGAAGGATGCTCGGTCTCGATCCATCGAGTTGACACCGAAGATCACGGGCAGATCGAAGGAGGCTGCAGCTTTCCACATTTTGTCGGTCTGGACCTCGACACCGGCCACGGCGGACACGAGGAGCAAGGTGGTGTCGGCCACACGCAGGCCCTGAAGGGCGTCCGTTGTGTAGATGCCGTAGCCGGGAGTATCGATCAAATTGATCTTGCACCCATTGTGCTCGACGTGAGCCACCGCCGTGCTGATCGTGATCTTCCGATCCTGCTCGTCCTCGTCGAAGTCGGTGATGGTGTTTCCGTCATCAACTTTCAACAAACGGTTGACCGCGCCGCTGTCAAACAGCATGGCCGAGACCAGAGAGGTCTTGCCGGTGTCGGAATGC
>JBDLIO010000780.1:0-1770 GCA_039714865.1 Acidobacteriota bacterium
CAGCGATAGCAAAGACCTGGATGGCGATTCTCATCGCATCATACCCGTGTGCAGCGAAGACATCCGGCGCCCGCTCGAAGGTGTCCATGTACCGGTGGACGAAGGAAACCACGGGCTCCGTTTCGGCCGTCCGGTCAAAGGGGGGCAAGGGAAACAAAATGCCTTCCGCCGCCTCGCCCGCATCCTTGAGAACCTGGGTGGTGAAAAACGCGGAGGTCGTCACGATCCGACCCCTGAAGCCGTCAGCTCTCAGCTGACGAATGGCCTTGAGAATCTCCTCGGCATATCCGACGATGTAGACGGCCGTCGGCTTGTGCTTTTTGAGAACCCCGGACACATCCTGATTCCAACCCTCCGAAATGAGGTCGACGGTTGCGACGACCGTACCGCCGAGACCGTCCTCGTACTGGCGACGGAATTCCGGTTCGATACCGGCGACATACTCGGGATTCCCGACAAAGAGAACAGTTTCGGTCGCCCCGAGGCGGTCAATCATGAATTTTCCTGCCGTGTGCCCCTCAAGTTCATCCGATGGATAAATCCTGTAGAACAGCTTGCTTCGCTTGGTCAGACCGGGTGTCGACGCCGACGGGGAGAGACAGACGACATTGATGTCATCCAGCACTTCCACAAGGGCTCGGGCCTCCGAACTGGTCGCCGCCCCAAGAATAAGCTTGGCTCCTCGTTCATCGACCAGGCGCCGAATATTCGCTATTCCAACGGCCGGATCGCTGCCGGAATCTTCCCATACGA
Source organism: Acidobacteriota bacterium (assembly GCA_039714865.1). Taxonomy (GTDB): domain Bacteria; phylum Acidobacteriota; class Thermoanaerobaculia; order Thermoanaerobaculales; family Sulfomarinibacteraceae; genus DAOWGJ01. The sequence continues at coordinate 754 of JBDLIO010000780.1, forward strand.
CTTCGAACTGCGGAGGCAGCTGGCCGGTCTCTCGAGCATCTGTGATGGCCAATCGCATGCCGCTCTCAATGCTCTCACCATAACCGCTCGCGGACCCGGTGATGGGCAACACAACTCCCACGACCGGCTTGGATCCACAGCCTGCCAGCATTGCCGCGGTAAAAACAGCTCCAAAAATCGCGATCAGACGACGGCCGATCATCGGTACCTCCCCAAGGAAACTCATCGACAACCTCGTACCCACCCCAGGCGTCAGATTGCCTCTCGATGGAAAAAACCGCCGGAGATCATCGACGCAAATAGACCAACCAAGGGTAACACAGCCTCTCTCAGCACCGGCTCAAGGAACGATCAAAGGTCCTCATTTTCAAGGAGAAGCGCATAGAACTCCCGACGGCTCAGGCGCAGTTCCCGGGCCGCAATCCGCATTGCTTCCCGCCGTTCCCCGGCGACGTCCAGGGCAGCCAGATACGCCTCCTGGGCCTCCGGCGGCCCCGGTTGGTGGGACGGGGGCGGTTCCGAAGGCGGTGGACCAATTACCAGCACGTACTCGCCCCTCGGCTTTTGGACCTCACGTCCGGCAGCCAGGGTTTTCAGGGTCCCCATTTCGGCCCGCTCGTGCTTCTTGCTCAGCTCCGCCAACAGGGTTGCAGGGCGGTCCTCTCCAAGGATTTCAGCTGCATCCAGGAGTTCAGCCCCGAGCCGATGGGGCGACAAGAAGACGACGGTAGTCGCCTGCGACATGATCGGCTCAGCGAGGCGACGACGGCGCTGACCCTGTTTCGGCGGCAGAAACCCAATCAGAACCGCCGGCAAGGGTGGCTGGCCGGAGGCGGCCAGCGCGGCCGCGAAGGCCGAAGGCCCCGGAACGCTGGCGACCTGCAGCCCCGCCTCACGGACCCGGAGCACCAACTCGAATCCGGGATCCGAAAGAACCGGCGTTCCCGCATCACTGACGATCGCTGCGTCACCACCTTCCCGGAGACACTGAAGGACCGCAGGGACCACCTCGGACTC
>JBDLIO010000781.1:0-1762 GCA_039714865.1 Acidobacteriota bacterium
GTGCCGGCGCTGGTACTGAGCGAAAACGCCCATCTGTTGCCGCAAAGAGGCGCGGCCCTGGACCTGGCCTGCGGCCTCGGGACCAATGCGCTGTTTCTGGCCGAGCGGGGCCTTGCAGTCACCGCCTGGGACCTATCCCCGGTGGCGGTGGAGCGGCTGCGGAGCGAGGCCGATGCGCGTGGCTTGCGCATCGATGCCCAGGTACGGGACATCGTCGAGCAACCCCCGGTAGCCTCCCTCTTCGACGTCATCCTGGTCAGCCACTTTCTCGACCGCGGGCTCGCACCCGCCATCGCCGCAGCGTTGCGCCCGGGCGGTCTGCTTTTCTACCAGACCTTCACCCGCGAGGCAGTGAGCGATCAGGGGCCGGCCAATCCGGAATACCGGCTGGCCGGAAACGAGCTGTTGCGGCTGTTTGATGGACTGATGGTACGGTTGTACCGGGAAGAGGGGCGCCTGGGCGACCTCTCCCAAGGGGTGCGGGATCTGGCCCTGCTGGTGGCCCAGCGGGTGGAGTAGAAACATCGTTTTTCCGATAAATCTATAGTGGGGACTGGTATGGGCATCGAGCAACTGAACAATGAATTTGGCCTGGCCGGCCAGTTACGGTTCGTAGACGGGAAGGGCGGTTTCCCCGTGGCCGAGGTGGACAACGGCCTGGCCACGGCGCGGATCAGCGTTTACGGAGGGCAGTTGCTCTCCTTCCGGCCTGCTGGTCAGCCCGAGGACCTCATGTTCCTCAGCGACGGCGCCTACTACCAGGAGGGCAAGGCCATCAAGGGTGGCGCTCCGGTGTGCTGGCCCTGGTTCGGTCCCGACCCCGAGGGGCAGGGGCGCCCCGCCCACGGCTTCGTCAGAAACCGTCTCTGGGAGGTGTTGGGGACGGAAGCGCTGGCGGAGGGCGCGACCCGGATCACCCTGGGCTTGGCGGATGATGAACAGACCCGGGAGATCTGGCCCCACCGTTTCCGCTTCTCGATCGAGATCACCGTCGGCAGCAGCGTCACCCTGGAACTGGTGACCGCAAACCTTGGGGACGAAGCACTGACCATCACCCAGGCGCTGCATACTTATTTCAGAGTGGGCGACATCGGCCAGGCACAACTGCTGGGGCTGGACGGCAACGACTACCTGGACAAGGTGGACGGCGGCGCCCAAAAGCAGCAAAGCGGCCCGGTCACCATCTCCGGTGAAGTGGACCGGATCTACACCGGAGTGGAGGAGGACCTGATCATCGACGACCCGGCCCTGGGACGCCGCATCCGTATCGCCTCCGGCGGCAGCCGCTCGGCGGTGGTGTGGAACCCCTGGTCCGAAATCGCCGCCCAGATGGGGGACTTGGCCGACGACGACTACACCCGCATGCTCTGCGTCGAGACCACCAACGCCGGCCCCGACGTGGTGCAGGTGCCGGCTGGGGGCGAATACCGGTTGACGGCCAAATACACTGTCGAGCGCTCCTGAGCGATCCGGCCGGCAGAGAAAAACCCAGGAATATTCGCAATGACCAAACCGATCATCGGCATCACCATGGGCGATCCCGCCGGCATTGGTCCGGAGGTGGTGGTCAAATCCCTCACCGACGCGCAGCTCTTCGAGACCGCCCGGCCTTTGTTGATCGGCGATGCCGGCGTGGTGCGCCAGGCCCTGGAGCTGTCTGGACTGCAGGCGCAGATCAATCGTGTCGAACGCCCCGCCGACGGCCGCTACCAGCCGGGTACCATCGATCTGGTGGACCTGGCCAACGTCCCCCCGGGGGAGC
>JBDLIO010000782.1:0-1754 GCA_039714865.1 Acidobacteriota bacterium
TGTGAGGTCTCGGGGTCGAAGCCCAGGGTGAGGATCAGGGCCTGGATGTGTTCGTGTTCGGCCATCAGCGCTTCTTCAACCGGACCGAGCACGTCGTCGGTCACCTCGAGGGGGGTCCCGACCGGCAGCTGGACCTCGAAAGTAAACTCGCCCTGGTGGACTTCCGGCAGAAGTTCAGAATCCAACTGCATGACCAGGGCAAACGTGGCCGCCAGGGTGACGACAGCCAGGGCCAAGACCGGGCCGGGCCTGCCGAGCGCCCACCGGATCACTTTCGGGTAGGCTCTTCCGAGACCAACGAGCAGGGCGTCGACAAATGCCACCGGCGCCTTGAGGATCCACCGGAACACTATGGCCAAGAGGGGTTGAAGGAAGCGGCTCCAGAGCAGGACCAACACGCTTCCCAGGCCGAGTACCAGGCCGGTGATCAGCTCGAGAACGAGACCGAAGAGGGTGCGCAGGAGCAGGTATGGCGACAACAGAACCCTGGCCCACCACGGGAGGCGGCTGAGGTCGCGTCCGAGCATTTGAATCGTGCGGACAGGGAGCAGGGTGCGCGGGTCGGCCACCAGATTGCTCGTGGACAATCCGGTTCGGCTGGCCAGCATGGGAATCAGGAAGAGGGCGACGACCAGGGAGGCCAGGAGGGAGATCACGACTGCCAGGCCGAGGTCACCAAATGCCTGTCCCGCCACGCCCTGCACGAAGACCATCGGAATGAAGACGGCGATAGAGGTCAGGGTCGAGGCGGCCACCGCCATCCTGACCTCCACCGTACCGCGCAGGGCGGCAGAACGCAGATCATCGCCCTCCTCGAGACAGCGTGAGATCGACTCAAGAACAACGATCGACGAGTCGACCAGCATGCCGATGCCCAGGGCCAGACCACCGAGGGACATGATGTTGAGCGAGATGTTCAGGATATTGAGGGGCGCGAAGGTCACCAGTAATGAGATGGGAATGCTGACGGCGATAATTGCCGTCGGGCGAATTCTCTTGAGAAAGAGGAAGAGCACCAGTACCGCGAGCAGGCCGCCGTAGATGGCGGTGTTTCGGACTTCGGCGACCGATGAGGCGATGAAGATCGAGCGATCGGCGACGACCTTCAGGACGACGCCTTCGTTCCCGTGGAGTTCGGCGGCCAATCCGGGCGCCGGACCACCGCGCCCGGGCGGGCCGCGGCGACGAGGACCAGGAGTCTCGGAGTCCGCTGCGCCTTCAGGCGTGATCTCCCCGAGCCTGCCGCGGACCCGCTTGGCCAAGGCAACGATGTTGGCGTCCGCTTCCTTGAAGATCTCGATCTGCACGCTCTCGAGGCCTTCCGTCCGGGTCGAGATTCGACGCTCCTTGTGACTCCACTTGACCTCGCCGAGATCACGGATTCGAATTGCGCGGTCGCCCCGCATCTCGACGATGGTGTCGGCGATCTGCTCGAGGCTGGTGTACTCGTTGAGGGTGCGAACCATGTACTCGGTGCGTCCCTCGGTCAAGGTGCCACCGGCGACGTTGACGTTTTCCTGACGGAGCCGCTGGACAACCGTGGCGATCGAGGTGTCCGTCCTGCGCAGGCTGTCTCTGCGGATGCGGATCTCGATCTCCTCTTCGAGCCCGCCACGGACTCGAACTGCCGCAACGCCCTTGATCGGTTCCAGTGCGCGCTTGACCTGCAACTCGGCGATGCGGCGCAGCCGGCGCAGGCCCTCTTCGCCCTCGAACCGGTCGTCGGTCCCGGCCAGGCTGAGTTCCATGATGGG
>JBDLIO010000783.1:0-1740 GCA_039714865.1 Acidobacteriota bacterium
TCAATCCGGGCGACGGCCGCTGGTGGTTGACGAATGCACTGGCAAGACGTTTCGCAGCCGACGCCCGGGCGCTGTTTCCCTCGTTCTTGACGCCCGGTACGGCGACTCTGGTAGCGCCTTTGGTATTGATCGGCTTTGGTGGGGTCCTCTGGTGGATCTGCCGCCGCCCGCGCAGGGCCTGGTGGCTGGCCCGTGTCGGCCCGGCGGTGTGGCTGGTTGCGGCCCTGGGCCTGATTCTCGCGGTCGATCTCAGGGCGGACACCGTGGTCGAAATAGAAAGTGCTCAGATCAGGCGGCATGGAGGGGCGCCGACGCCCCCAACCGGTACGCCGACCCGCTTTGCCCATGCCAACGGATGGCGGCTGGGCGGAGGCGACGGCTTGACCGTGCCGGTCAACCTGCGTGGAGGAGAGAGTGTCGACCTTGAGGCCAAAGTCGTTCCTCCGGGCTGGCTGGGGCGCCTTGCCGTCAGGTGGAACGATGGAGCGACCACTGAGATCAAAATCAAGCGTGGACCTGGGCTTGAAACCATCGCCATGCCCGAACCTCCGGGCCCCGGTCGGCACCGTCTCTCAATCAGGTGGTCAGGCCGCAAGGACGCCGCTCTCTTCGTTGATCGAGTCATCGTCACACGGGAGTGAGTGTGAACCTGCTCTACCTGGCCGATAGGCTCTCGATTCGAGGGGGGGCTGACCTCCATCTTCGGCAGGTCATCGAGTGGGCCCGGGGAATGGGGTGGCGGGTCAATCTGGCGGTAGGCCGAATCGATCCCGAAGCGTCGGTTCCCGAGGGAGTCGGCCTCACCCGGGTTCGAGGTCTGGCAGCTTCCACGGCAACCGGTTCTCGGCTCGAGAGCCTGGGACCCCTGACGGATTCCGCTGATGTCATTCACGCTCAAAACGTGATGAACCCCGAAGCTTTGCGGCGGATCGTCGACACAGGGAAGGCTGTGATTACGGTTCAGGACCACCGGGTCTTTTGTCCCGGGATGGGCAAGACGCTTCCCGACGGGACGAGGTGCAGCGTTCCCCTGGAGAACGCCGATTGCTCGGTCTGCCTGGCCGACGAGGCCTATCGGCAGCAGGTTGAGGCCTTGACGGCCGAGCGTCTCGAGGCGATCTGCGGCGCTACTTTGATTGTTCTTTCCAACTACATGGCCGAAGAACTGGCGGCCGCCGGCTTGGGCAATGCCGTGGTGATCCCTCCCTGGGTAGGAGTGGGGCGCCCGAGGGACAATCCGGGAGATACCTTTGTGCTTGCCGGTCGACTGGTTCGCCACAAGGGTGTCGCCGACGGTTGGCGCGCGTGGACCGAGGCCGGGCGTCCTCTGCCTTTGAAGGTCATGGGGGAAGGACCTCTGGCAGGAGACCTCGAAGGGGCGGATTCTCTGGGATGGGTCGACCACCGACGGTGTGCGGCCGAGGTGGGCCGTGCGCGTGCATTGCTGTTTCCGTCGTTCTGGCAGGAGCCCTTCGGGATGCTGGGCATCGAGGCGCTTGCGCAGGGGACTCCGGTGATCGCTGCACCCACCGGCGGCATGGCGGATTGGGTCGATGCCGGTTGTATCACGGTTGAATCAGGCGATGTCTCGGCATTCAGCGACGCCGTTTCTCGCCTGGCGGCGGACCCTTCGGCAGCCCGTGCTCTCGGCGAGGCCGGCAGGGTGATGGTCGGTGAGCGTTTCTGCCACCGAGCGCTGGCGCCGCGGCTGGAGGCGGTTTATGAGGGGCTGAACGTTCA
>JBDLIO010000784.1:0-1739 GCA_039714865.1 Acidobacteriota bacterium
TCCAAAAAGTGGTCCGTATCTTCCGGGTTGAATGGAACCCCAGGAATGGGCGTCACCGACCGAAAGCTCCGGGCCACTATTTGGAGAAGATGCGCGTTGCGCATCAGGGGATAGAAAACGATGCAAGGGGCTGCCTTTGAAAATTTTTCCTCCTGCGCGAAGCGCACCAAGCGTTCGGAGGGTGGACGGATTGGCCCTTTGACACCGTTCAAACCGGCGAAACTCTCCGAAGGGCCAATGCGCACGCTCTCTGAACGCTCCACGCAGCTCATTCAATCACTGGTACGATAGCTCCATGGACTCCGCGCTCCAAAAAGACATCATTACCGTTGGGGTTTGCCTCCTGGGCTCCGGCTTTTTCTCGGCCTCGGAGACTGCGCTGGCATCGCTCCCGGTTACGCGACTTGAGGCATTGCGTCTCGACAGCGGCCGCTTGACCCGCGCCGGACTCGACCGATGGGCGAGCGCACCCCAACAACTGTTGATCTCGATTCTCGTCGGCAACAACCTCGTCAACGTCGTTGCCTCGGCAATAGCCTCGCGAATCGCATTCCGACTGACCGGAGAGGGTGGTCTGGCCCTCGCCATCTTTGTCATGACCCTGGCCATCCTGATCGTCGGGGAGATCACCCCGAAAACACTGGCACAGCAACACGCCGAATGGGTTTCGGCCCGCGTCGCAGGCCCTCTTTACCTGTTGGACCTGGTGTTGACCCCCGTCAACTCGGTCCTCGGTCTGGTCTCACGCCGGCTCACACGGGGGGCCGAACCCGATATCCCGGTGACCGAAAAGGACCTGCTCTTCATGCTCCGCCTTGCCCACCGGCACGCTCAACTTCCTCCGGACGCCCGGCACATGATCGAATCAGTTCTCAGGTTCCAACAGGCCGTCGCCCAGGAGGTGATGGTGGCCCGGCCGCAGGTCAAGACCCTGGACCGTTCATGGGACCTCCCTCAGGTATTGCAGGTGGTTTCTGAAGCCGGTCACAGCCGATTCCCTCTGGTCGACGGATCGCCTGATGCGATCATCGGCATCATCCACGCCAAGAGTCTCTTGGACGTGCCGACTCCGGAAGAATGGTCCTCAACCGCCGTACCCGCCCTGTTCATTCCCGAAACCAAGCCGCTGCCTGAGTTGCTTCGGGAGTTCAGAACCTCAGGCCAACACATGGCCGTGATTCTGGACGAATTCGGCGGATGTGCCGGCATCGTCACCCTTGAAGACGCAGTCGAGTTGGTTGTCGGGGAGATTCACGACGAATTCGATCGTGGACGGACACCCGATCTGTTGGAGACGGGCAATGGGTGGTCGGTGGCCGGGCACGTTTCCCTTCGTCGACTCGAACGAGAACTTCACCGCAGATTCGAATTGCCTGAAGATCTGCTTTCGGTCGGTGGCCTGGTCGCGGAGCTTACCGATCAGCCGCCAACAGTCGGCACCGAACTGGACTGGCAGAATCTCCACCTTGTCGTCACCGAGATGGACGACGGGCGGCCCAGCAGAATCCAGGTGACGGAGATGGAACAACATTAGCCGGGGCCGGAAAACACAATTGAACCGCAAAGAGCGCGAAGGACGCAAAGAACGGCGCAAAGAGAAAAAATTGGGCCTCATTCAAAACTCCGAGAAGCACGATGCGGGGCAGCGCCCACGCTGATCCCTTCGGGATTTCATGCCTGCGGCCTGGCCGCCCTGCCGGGCGGCGCGCGATGTCCCTACCCCGCGCTCCCATAACAGA
>JBDLIO010000785.1:0-1727 GCA_039714865.1 Acidobacteriota bacterium
CCGGTGGCGAAGGTCCAGATGCAGGTCAAAGGTCTCCGGACCGTCGGCCTCAAAGACGAAGTCCGCCGCCAGGGCCCGGTCCAGCAATTCCTTGAGGATCGTCACCCTGCGGTTGACCTCGGTGTAATCCAGGCGCAACGCCGGCACCATCTCCGGCGAAAATCCCGGCATGGTCGCCGCACGGCAGCCGAACTTCGGACAGAGCATCTTGAGCGGCGCCGTCGCCGACAATTCGGTCGGCGCCATGGCCAACTGGTGTCGAGTCAACACCTCACCCGTCGAGATCCCCGGGAAACCGAGTAATTCGTCAGCGGTCTCCGGAAGGGGATGGGACGGATCCCAGACCGTCATCATTTCGGGCAGGTCGGCGTTGTTGGCGCGGGCGTTTCGATACAGCACCAGCGAGACCTGCAAGCCATGCCGGTCCGAGGCGGCTGCCAACTGGCGAGCCCACCCCGCGGCCATGTCTCGGCGCTCCCTCCAGTGTTCGTGGTCGGGCAACGCGGCATCCGGCAGGTCGACCAGAATGGCGATCGCTCGGTCGTCAGAGGTCGGCGAAAAAACACGCTGAATCAGATCGGTCAGCTCGTCGGCGGAAAGTTCCTCTTTCATGGGGCCTCCTCAAGAGATCGGGGAACATCCTAACCCGGCGGAGCCGGAAAGGAGAGGAATCGGGACAGGGGCTGCGTCAGGTGGCCGGGACAGCGTGAGCTAACAGGGGCAGGAAGCAATTGCCCTGTACCCATTGATGTGGGGGCCATTGGCCGATGAACCTGAGGTTGCAGGGAATTGATGCCCAAAAAGGTCGGTGGACCGAAACAGATTCAGGTACGCGCATCAACCAGATATTGGATATTTTGCGCCACCGCTGAGTTGTTCCAGTCGCAGCCGCCGGTCCTGAGGCGGCCAACTGGCCCTAATCCTGTATCCATCCCCGGCCTTCGGGAGCGCGAACGCCCCCGCTCGACCATTTCCCGTAGGGGCGTCTTTTCAGAAATCGGGAGAGTCTCGCCCCTCCGGGAAATGATCTCGGCGGCCTACTGCCCTTGGCCGAGACTCGAATGCTGACGGTGCCGCCGAGCGTTGCCCGGTAAGGCTTTCTTCGCAGCGGCTTCGTTCGCTTGAGGCCTGCCCGGTGAAGAAAGCCATACCCGGCACGCGCCGTCGGGGAGGGGGCGCTCTTGGTTTTCATCGAACCAGCACGGCGCCCACCCATGCAATTCGTTCGACGAATTGCCTCAATCCATCAAGATGACCCTGATCTCGTCATACCAATCGACTGAACCCGGAAGATCGACGGCAAGGGTCGCTTTCCGCCCCCGCCTCGCCCCTTCGAACGGCTTGGCGCGCACGCTCTGGACCAGGCCTCCATGCCTCCAACCGCTGATCTCGAACCAGAGGTCGTCGGGCACAAGATCCCGATCGCAGCGATTCGTCACCTCGATCTCGACGAAGTTGTGCCCCAATCGTGGTGTGTTTGCTGAAATCGTCCACCGAAAGGAAACGCACTGCGGCGGCTCGGCCGGCGCCCTTGGAGGTCGTCGAGTCGGCAGGGGGGCCAGCGTGGGAGTGGGAGTCGGCGTCGGCGTCGTTTCCGGCGCCGGAATCACGGTTGGTGTCGGAGTCGGCGTGGGAGACGGTGTCGGCACGACCGGGGTCGGACTGTCCACAGGCACGATGGTTGGAGACGGAACCACCGGAGGGGGGGCCGCCGCTCCTGACTGCGT
>JBDLIO010000786.1:0-1725 GCA_039714865.1 Acidobacteriota bacterium
GAAAGCTGTTAGGCTTGGGCTGATAGCTGATAGCTGATAGCTGATAGCTGATAGCTGACAGCTGATAGCTGACAGCTCCCGAAGGGGTTGCCAATGACAGCGATTCGAGTAGGCCAGGGTTTCGACGTGCACCGGATCCGGTCCGGCCGACCCCTGGTCCTGTGTGGAGAAACCCTGCCGTCGGAGATCGGTCTCGAAGGCCATTCCGACGCGGATGTCGTCTTGCACGCGACCACGGATGCGATTCTCGGGGCGGCGGGAGCGGGTGACATCGGGCAGCATTTTCCGCCCTCGGACCCACAGTGGAAGGATGCTGATTCCAAGGTGTTTTTGGATCACGCGCTCCAAGTGGCCGAGGCGAGGGGCCTGAGGCCGGTCAACTGTGACGTGACCCTGGTGGGCGAACGGCCGCGAATCGGACCGCATCGTGACCGGTTGAGGACAGCCCTGGGCGCCCTGTTGCACCTCGAGCCCGAGGACGTCAACATCAAGGCGACGACCACCGAGGGACTGGGGTGGACCGGACGGGGAGAGGGCCTGGCATGTTTGGTCGTGATCTTGATGGCGGGGGCCACTGATGAATGAAGCGGCTTGGGTTGTCGGCTTTCATTCGGTTCTTGGTCTCCTTGAGAGCGGTCAGGCGATTGAGGTTGTGTGGGTTCAGGACGGACGCCGGGACTCTCGGGTCCGGTCGATCGTTTCAAAAGCCAGGGCGAGGGGGGTGGATGTCCGCTTCGTGCCCTCAGGGAAACTCCGGGAGGTTGCCGGATCGGTTGCTCACAACGGGTGCGCCGCCAGGAGCGGGCCTGTACTGCTGCGAGAGATTGACGACTGCATTGCTCCCGAAGGCAAGCCGGGGAAGATACTGCTGCTGGATGATGTCGCTGATCCTCACAACCTGGGGGCGGCGATTCGTTCGGCGGCTGCTTTCGGGGTCGATGGCCTGGTCATAGCAGGGCCTCAGGCGCCGCCCCTCGGCGGGGCTGCGGCGAAGGCAGCCGCCGGCCATATTCACCGTGTGCCACTCGTTCGGGCAAAAGTTGCCGCAGATGTCCTCGTTCGACTGGCCGGTGAGGGCTATTGGGTTTTCGGTGCCGATTCGAATGGCGAAAACCTCAGTCAGGTCAAGGTCCCCGATCGTTGGGTATTGTGCGTCGGGTCTGAGGAACGAGGGCTTCGGGCCAAGACCCGCCACCGTATTGACGAGTGGGTTGCGATTCCGATGGAACCCTCGGTAGAGAGCCTGAACGTGTCCGTCGCAACGGGTGTCTTGCTCTTTGCGATGACTCGGGGGAATTCGGAGATCTCGTAGTTTTCCAAAGGCCAAGCCGGAACCAAAGAAAAACCCTGTGCTGCAACTCGAGCGCGAACCCGTTTGTGCCGACCACACCAGAAACCAAGAGCGCCCCTCTCCGACGGGGCGTGCCATGCTTCGCATTTTCTTCGGGAGACCCCCCGACTCCTGTACTGCGAAGGGAAAATTCGAGCTGTGCGGATCTTGCGGGCACGGCCCAGTGGACTGAAGGAGATAGTTTCACGGGCGTGCAGTCGTACTACTATTGGTCGTCGATGTCCTACGCGAGCGGCCCGTCGTACGCGCGGTACGTGCTCCTCCACGGTGGCAGCGTCGGCCGCAACGCCAAGGCGTTTCCCTACTATGTGTGGCCCGATCGAGGCGGACAGTGAGTGATTTGGTTCTTTGCTTCTTTGTGTTATTTGGGGGGT
>JBDLIO010000787.1:0-1724 GCA_039714865.1 Acidobacteriota bacterium
ATGCCTCCGTTTTTTTCAAGTACCAGAACCTCAAGGATTTGACGGATCTCATCCGCCAGAATCGCTCAGATTAGGTATCTGTTGTGTTTTTTGGAATACCCTGGCCCTTTCACGCCGGCTGCGACCTCTTTGACCTCTTTGGCCTCTTGGACCCTTTGACCTCTTTGGCCTCTTGGACCCTTTGACCTCTTTGGCTGACAGCTCCGCTACCATGATATGTGGAGGTTCCCATGCCCCTGAAGTCCATTTGCTTCGCCGTAACGCTATTCCTGGCAGCCATGCCGTCTGCCGCAGCACTGCCGACTCCCGACCCCGAGACACCACCAGAGCCCTTCGCTGGGCTGGAGCTGCGTTCCATAGGGCCGGCTTTCATGTCCGGTCGAATTGCCGACATCGCCATCGACCCTGAAAACACCTCGACCTGGTACGTCGCCGTCGGGTCCGGCGGAGTCTGGAAAACGAGCAACGCCGGCACGACATGGACTCCAATTTTTGAAGACCAGTCGGTGTATTCAATCGGCTGTCTGACCCTTGACCCCAACAACCGAAATACCGTGTGGGTCGGCACCGGCGAGAATATAGGAGGACGGCACGTCGGCTTCGGAGACGGTGTCTACCGCAGCCGTGACGCCGGTGCTTCATGGGAAAAACTCGGCCTGAAAGACAGCCAGCACATCTCCAAGATCATCGTCGATCCCCGGAATTCAGATCGGGTCTTTGTGGCGGCACAGGGACCCTTGTGGTCATCCGGAGGCGACCGGGGCCTTTACCTGACGACTGATGGCGGGGCAACATGGGAGAGGATCCTCGAAGGCGGAGAGTGGACCGGCGTCACCGATCTCGCGATGGACCCGCGCGACCCCGATACCCTCTATGCGGCCACGTGGCAGCGCCAGCGAAGCATTGCTGCCTTGATGGACGGGGGCCCGGAATCCGGTCTTCACAAGAGTACTGACGGCGGAAAGACCTGGCGAGCCCTGAAGAAAGGCCTGCCGGAGGAGGCGATGGGGAAGATCGGGTTGGCGGTCTCACCACAGCAACCCGACGTCGTCTATGCGGCTATCGAACTCAAGCGGCGCACGGGAGGGGTCTGGCGTTCTGATGACCGGGGCGAAAGTTGGAAGAAACAATCCGATGCCGTTTCAGGCGCAACCGGTCCCCACTACTACCAGGAACTGGTCGCCAGCCCGCATCAGTTCGACCGGATCTACCTGATGGATGTTCGGATCCAGATCTCGAACGACGGAGGGAAGACCTTCACTCGCCTACCCGAAAAGCTCAAACACAGCGACAACCACGCTCTGGCTTTTGTCGCCGACGATCCCGACTACCTGCTCGCGGGGACCGACGGCGGCCTCTACGAAAGCCACGACTCGGCTACGACCTGGCGCTACATCGCCAATCTTCCGGTGACGCAGTTCTATAAGCTCGCTCTGGATGACCGCACCCCCTTTTACACCGTCTATGGTGGAACACAGGACAACTCGACCCAGGGCGGGCCTTCACGAACCGACACCACGAGCGGCATCCGAAACCGCGACTGGTTCATCACCGTCTTTGCCGATGGACACCAGCCCGCAGTTGAGCCCGGCAACCCGGACATCGTCTACTCGGAGTGGCAGCAAGGGAATCTGGTTCGCACCGACCGGACCACCGGAGAAATAGTCTATATTCAGCCACAACCCGACCCGGGGGACCCGGCGGAGCGCTTCGATTGGGATGCG
>JBDLIO010000788.1:0-1724 GCA_039714865.1 Acidobacteriota bacterium
GGTACAGGCCCAGGATTCTCGTTCAGTATCCTGGTGGCCGCACACTGCGCATGAAGCCTGCTCGACGGGGGGCCGAATGGTTCACCGTTGTGCCCGTCGGTCAGAAGATCGGGACATTGATCCTGCAAATTCTGGCGGAAAATGAGGTTGGACCCGGTGTTGTTGCCGTCATGCCGTTGCGCATTGGCGCCGTCACGGCAGAACCGGACAACATCGATCAAACTCCTGCCGGAAATCAACTCGAGATCACCGGCCCTTGGGATGCCGCCTTTTTCCTGTTGGAGACCGTCAACGCCGAACGTTCCGACCACGGCCTCGATCGTCTGAAGTGGGATGAGCGGTTGGCCGATCTCGCCACACAACACTCTCAGGATATGCGTGAAAACGACTTCTTTGGTCACCGTTCACCCAGCCATGGAGACCTTCGCCAACGGCTGACGGCCGCATCGTACAGCGCTTCCGTTTCCAGGGAGAATCTCGCTCTGGACCAGGACCTGATGTCCGCTCATCTCTCACTGATGGCCAGCCCGGGCCATCGATCCAACATCCTGGCTTCCGACGTCACTCATATCGGCATCGGCGTCGTCCGGCAGGTGTCGTCGGAGGGTCCGCCACATTGGATCATCACCGAAATTTTCACACGGCAAGATCCGAACCTTCAAAAGCCGGACGAGCCTCGATAAGGCAACAGAACAATTTGAACCACGAAGACACGAAGAGCACGAAGAAGTGACTTTCAGTAAAGCCCTTTGTGTCCTTTGTGTCTTCGTGGTTCAACTGTCTTTTTGCCCGCGGCCTCTCAGCCGGCGCGCATCCGCTCCAGCTGATCCACCATGACCCGGTCGGCCCGGATGCCGTTGACCTGGTTGATCTGCACCAGAGTCGTCGGGCTGGTGAAGTTGACCTCAGTCAGGTGCTCACCGATGAAGTCCAGTCCCAGAAGGTGAAGCCCCAGGGGATTGAGATCGGCAGAGACCTCGGCGCAACAGGCCAACTGCCTGGGTGTCGGCTCGAGCCGGGCCGCCGTCGCACCCTGGTGGAGGTTGGCCAATCGGGAGCCGTCAGCCGGAACCCTGAGGACCGAGCCCAACACCTGATCACCGAGGGTCAAGATTCTCAGGTCCCCGCTGTCCTCGATTGCCGGCAGGTAGGCCTGTACGATCACCTCCGGCGCCCACTGGTTCCAGTAGGCCCGAAGCACATGCTCCTCGGCATCCGACGGCACGAAAGACACTCCGATGCCGCAATAGGTATTCTTGGGCTTGCACACCGCCTCCCCGTCCTGGTCCCTGACGGCAGCCACAAGCTCTTCAAATGACGAACAGACAACCGTTGGCGCCGAAAACTCCGGATAGCGCATGCCGATCGTATGCTCGCTCAGTTCATAGGTTGCCGGGGGCCGGTTGATCTGCAGAATCGACTCCGGGGCGGCGATGAAGTGGCGGTGATGCCGGACGAACAGATCATCGACCGGCGGATCCTTGCGCTGCAGGATCACGTCGTACCGGCCGACATCGACGGTCCGCCTCTCACCGAGTTCCCAGAAGGGCTCGCGTGAGGCGTCAGCCGCCACAATCGACCGCACCGGCAGGCCGGCCAGGTAGGCTTCGGTTTCCAGATCGGCGTCGTGTGCCACCAGGTCAAGGTAGTCGACGGCGATGCCTCTCTCCAGCAGTTCACGACTGACGCAGACTCTCCGGTCGAAGACCGGGTTCAGCGCCGAG
>JBDLIO010000789.1:0-1714 GCA_039714865.1 Acidobacteriota bacterium
GAGCGGTGGGATGCCCTGGAGAAACAGAGTGCAAGGGCTCTCGAGAGATTTCCGGATGAACAGGCTTTGGCCTTTATTCGAGCCACCGCTCTCGAACGGGGTGGTCGTCCGGACGAAGCGTCGGTTGTATTTGAGGAAATTCTCGAAACCGATCCCGACAACGTTGATGCAGCCAACTATTTGGGCTACATGTGGGCGGATGCCGGGAAGAACCTCGATCGGGCCGCGGAGCTGATTCGGTTCGCCGTCGAGAGCAGTCCCGGGAATTCGGCCTATCTCGATTCGTTGGGGTGGGTCGAGTATCGCCTGGGTCGGCTGGAAGAAGCGGAGCGCTGGTTGCAGCGGGCGGTTGAACTGGGCGGTGGGGATCAAGGCACGGTCGTGGCCCACCTGGGAGAGGTCCTCCTGGAGTTGGGACGGGATGAGGAGGCCCAAAGATTGCTCCAGCATGCCCTGGACATCGGTTGCGAACACCCGGACCACGTCCGGGAGCTGTTGGATCGCATTCGTGAAGAGAGACGCCAAGGTGAGTAGGTTTTCATCTCTGGGTGGCATTGAAAGATCGAGGCAAGGGATCAGGGATCAGGGAATAGGGATTCGGGAGCAGGGGAGAACGTGCAATATCAACGATTCAACGTTCAACACTGAAGGAGGGGTGCTCCTTCTGTCGGTGATCGTGGTGGTTCTGGCCTGCGCGGGTTGCCGGACGACAGGGCCGGCTCAGCCGGCGCCGGAGCCATTGGCCTTTGAGGTTGAGGTTGCCTCGCTCACGAGGCCGCTGCCGGGGCCGTTTGTGGCCCTTTACCGTCTCAGGGTGCCTTCAACCGGCGGACTTCGCCTCAGCGTGATAGCCGATGGCGGGCGGGGGCGGATGACGGTGTCGGAAAGCCTCGGGGGCGCGGTCGTCGTTGCCGGCTGGGATGACCGGGGCGGCGCCGAGATATTTGACCTCAGGGAAGGTTGTCGTCTCGAAGGTGATCGTGCCGTGGCGGCCCTGGGGCTTGGCAATCTGCCCCTGAGTCGGGCCGTTCTGCTGTTGGGTGGACGGGTGCCTGCGCTTGAAGGCGATCAGGTCAAAACCCTGGGGCAGAAACAGCTTTTGGAAATTACCGGCGCCGATTGGTGGTCGGTGGCGGAACTGGATCATGAGCCCTTGAGGGTCGTGACGCTTCGAGGAGAGGACTGGGAGGTGGAGTTGCACAAACACACCTCGTCGGTGCCCGGGAGCCTCAGGATCGAGACCCCGTCCGGGGACTGGGCCGAGTTGGAGTTGGTCCGGTTGCAGTGGGAGTTTTCGGGAGACCTGCCGCCGCTGCCCGACCTTCCGGTGTGTGGGTCGTGATGAGGAGCTGTCAGCTGTCAGCCCTCAGCTCTCAGCTCTCAGCTGTCGGGTTGCTCATGCAAAAACAAGGGAATTGCCACAAGAAGGCAGAAAAGCAGTTTGTTGGGACTGCCTGTGGCTTGCCGGGTCGAAGTTCTCTACCTTCTGTATGGTTGAGGCGCCTGTCTGGCTTCGCCGTTTGCTACGCCGCGACGGCCTACGTTTTCTCCCAAAGGTCGAGAACGAAGACGGGGAGCGCGGGCCTCCCGGCCCGCATTGTGACCTTCGATCGCAAGAGGATCAATTGCTGTCTCGAGCGCGTCTCGAGCGCGGCGTTGGACGTTGGACGTTGGAAGTTGGACGTTGGACGTTCAATGTGTTCTCTCGGCACCT
>JBDLIO010000790.1:0-1712 GCA_039714865.1 Acidobacteriota bacterium
CTGTCCACGCCATGACATTGCCACGCCTCGTCATCACCGGTGCTTCGGGATTTATCGGCCGCCACATTCTCGACGGTCTCAAAAACGATTTTCAGATCATTGCCCTGGCTCGACGGTCTCAGAAAAGATGCGGGGCGCCGGTCCACGACAACATCAGATGGCTTCAGGTCGATATTCGCCATGCAGATCTGGTTTCGGAGGCCTTTGCCACGATACGAGAATGGGGCGGCGCCGACTATGTGGTCCATCTTGCTGCCCACTATGATTTCACCGGCGAGGATCACCCCGATTACCGGCGGACCAACATCAACGGTCTCCGCCATGTATTGGAAGAATGCCGAAACCTCAATCTCAAGCGGTTCGTGTTCGCCTCGTCCATCGCCGCCTGCGACTACCCGTCGAAAGGTACGGCACTCGACGAGAAAACCCCCCCCGACGGCACCCACATTTACGCCAAATCCAAGGCGGCCGGCGAGGCGATGCTTGCCGAATACGACGACTGCATACCCTCCTGTATCGCCAGGTTCGCAGCCTTGTTTTCCGATTGGTGCGAGTATCCGCCGATGTATTTCTTCTTCGAGGCCTGGCTTTCCAAAAGCTGGAACCGAAAGATTTTGGGGGGCCGGGGGAACAGTGCCATTCCTTACCTTCACGTTCGGGAAATGACGACCTTCGTCAGGGCCTTGCTCTCGGCATCCGACCGGTTGAGACAGCGGGAGATTTTGCTGGCAAGTCCAGATGCCACGATGAACCACAAGGAGCTCTTTCGCCTGGTTCACCTTCACCGAGGCGCCACGCGAGCCCCTCGTCCGATTTTCATGCCGAAAGCCCTCTGCGCCATCGGAATTCCCGCCAGGGACTTGATGGGACGAATCGGAGGTGAGAGGCCTTTCGAACGGCCGTGGATGGTGCCGCATATCGACAAAGATCTGCTCCCAAATCCCCACCACACCTGGGAACGGCTGGCCTGGCGGCCGCGAGGCAGGCTTCTGGTCTGCCGCCGGCTACCCTTCATGCTGGAACACCGAAAGACCGACGCAGTTGAATGGAACCACCGCAACGAGGCGGCCATGAAGGAACCCTGGGTGCGGCCGAATCTGGTGATTCACAAGCTCCTCCAATGCCATATGGAAACCGTGCGGCAAGAGAGTCTTCTTCAGCTGATGGAGCCGGAAAGTCCCCACGGTCTCCAGAGTTACCACCACCTGTCCAGGGATGTCCTGGATTGGCGGGTCACCGTCACCTATCGTCACATTCTCAACGCGTTGCGCACCAACGAAAAGGGCCTTTTCACCGACTTTTGCAAGGATCTGGCCACCAAGAGGCATGCCGATGGATTCTCGGTAGAAGAGGTCTGCCAGGCCATCCGTCTGATCCACGTCAACATCGTCAAAATCGTCGGGGCCGACCCGGACGCCAAACCGCTGATGTCCACGCTCGACCGGCTTCTCGGCACGACAATAGAGTTCGGCTGCGATCAGATCATGGAAACGTACGAAGAACTCGGAGGCGATGTCCCGGACGATTACAGCTGCGACGACCCCTTCATGAGGTACGGCCAGCTCTTCGATGAACCCCAAGGACCAGAACGCCCATAAGGCAGTCACCCAAGGCGGCAAAAGGCAAAGCCCAGGGGCCCGACAGGTCAGCGAGCCACGACAACACCAGGAAGACCGTCGCCAGGCTCTTGGCAGTCAACAACAAGCTTACCG
>JBDLIO010000791.1:0-1709 GCA_039714865.1 Acidobacteriota bacterium
TGTGTCCTTCGCCAATCCGGCCGCCAACTTGACCGCGAGCATCGAGCTCAGGTGCCGGAGAGGATGCCTGAGGATCCCCGACGCCGTCTTATGGAGGAGCAGCTCCTGCTGGGGAATGCCGACGACAACGTCGAAAAGAAGATGCCGGGCGATGGTCCCTTTTCCCATCGTGCACAGATCGAGCGGGTTGAGGAAAAAGCTCAGGAATTGCTGATAGGCCTGCCACGGCAGATTGCTCTCGATCGGTGCGATCGACGTGAGGTCGATGAAAACCGGTCGGGGACCGTCAAAGAGGACATTCCAGGGATGGGCGTCTTGCAGCCAGCAATCGCGATCGGCCAGCTCGAGGTTGAGTGCGAGCGTCGTCAAGGCTGCTTCCTTGAGCATCGACGGCGGCCACTCGACACAGTAGGATTCCGGTTCGATGCGCCGGTGTTTCAACACGAGATCGCAGCCCACCTCGTCGATCCGAAATGGCGCCCGCCCGGTCTCGACGAGGCCGACATTTTTCGAGAGCCGGTCGAAGAACCCGGACTCAAGCATCTCCAGGTACAGGTCACGGTTACCCGTTACGGCACGATAGATCGACCCCTCGAACTCGAAGACAAAACCGTTCGGATCGACGTAGGACGACCTGCTGACGGCGACATCACCAAGCGAAAGATTCCGTTGCTTCTGATCAGTCGCCATTGTTGTGCTTTTGGGTTTCCTCCGCCGGCTCCCCGGGACCACCGTCCTCCCGGCCGTCCTCCGTTTCTTTTCGCAGGCCGAGTTTGACCAACCCACGCTTGATCAGCTGGATGGGCTTCGTCACGACGGTCAGAAAAAAGCCGAATACGAAGACGAAGATCGCCTGGAAAAGCATGCCGACAATCCCGGGGTCGACGTAGGCAGAAGCCACGCCGGGAAAGGCAACCACGAGAACAAGGACCGTGCCGACCGACCGGACCGGCACGGCACGACCAACGGTGGCATGACCACTTCGGACTGAGGGTGTGCCGAGATCTACCATCGGCGCATTCTATCCCGAATCATCCATCGGGACCAGCCTCGGGATCGTCCACCTGGGGGTCACCGGGTTCTGAGGACCACAACACCCAAGACCTGCCGACTGCCTCTACAGTGGCTGGGTCAGGTCAAGAATCCCTCTTCCACATCGGATCCCGGGTCACCTCCGGGTCTTTCTTGAAGCCTGATGCGCCGAGCCAGATCCTCGGAGCCGTCAAGACTGAAGGAAGGACCCGAGCCGCCTTGAACCACCGCCGCAACTGGATCCTCCGGAGCGTCAGTCGACTGATGGGGCCGCCCCACCACGCGGCGATGTTGTGGACCAGAACTCTTTTGAGGAGTTTCCTGTTGTTGTGAGAGACGTCATCCCGGCCGCGAGCCCAGGCGCAGAGGTCGAGGGCCCGCCGAAACGGATCCTCGAAATAGACCGGGTCGGTTGGAATCGAAAGACTCCCTGTATGTCGACGGTAGATGGCGACGGCTTCCGTCAATCGTCCGGGGACCATTGCGCACGCAGCGGCGAAGCGCCAGAAGAGGTGCATGTCCTCTGCCGGCTCAAAAGCACTTCGAAAGTCTCCTACCCGGTCAAAGACACCTCGCCGAACAACAAAACCGTTGGTGTGAATGGTGCCGGTGCCTGGAGTCAATAATGTCTCGAGAAACCGATCAGGAGGGACCGGGGCAACCAGGGTCAAGAGGGG
>JBDLIO010000792.1:0-1704 GCA_039714865.1 Acidobacteriota bacterium
CTTCTGACCCGAAAAACACCGGGGTTTGGTTCGACGGCCCTGATCCTCACACCCGGCCTCCTGATAACGTTCCGCCTGGCCTTTGTTCGACAAGACGGCCACCAGTACCTCTTCGTGCCATTCGTCATCGCCCTTCTCGGCGTGGCCGCTCTGGGGGCCTCCCGAAAAGCGGCCCTGGGCCTGCTTGTCGGCGGACTTGCCACGGTGGTGGTCGGCACCGTCTCCGGCGCCCTGCCATTCGGCCCTGCAGCCTTGCCACGGGTCGTCACCATGGGCCACCGGGGACCCGGCAACCTCGCCCGACTGCTGAGACCGGATGACACTCGAGAAAGACTGGCCGACGACTCACGGCGCAACCTCACACCACTCAAACTGCCGACATCATGGGTCGACCGAATGGCTGGAGCGCCCAACGGCATCACGGTCATTCCCTGGGAACTGATGTATGCCCCGGCCAATAACCTCCCCTTCCAGCCCTTGCGATCGATGCAGCTCTATTCGGCCTACACGCCCAAACTGGACCGGCTGACGGCAGAAGGTCTTTCCGGCCCCGCTGCCCCGGATTTCGTGCTCGACGACTTCGCTCCGGTAGGCAAAAGGCGAGCCCTCCTCGATGCCCCGCAGACCTGGCGCACGCTCTTCTTGGAATACCGGCTGGAACGATCGGCTCAGGATCGCGCCCTGCTCCTGCTGGCCAGACGTCCCCAGCCGCTGGAACACCGATGGCGGGACCTGGGGACGAGTACTCTCGAGGCCGGAGGCCCCGGCATCGCAGTTCCCCGTTCGTCCCACATGGTCTTCGCTGAGATTGACGCGCCGCTCAATCTCTTCGGCCGCCTCAACAAGGCATTTTTCAGGGTCCCACTCTTGATGGCGATCTTTCACCGGATCGACGGCAGCTCATCCTGGGCCCGACTGATCCCGGCGACTGCCCCCGCCGGGATTCTGGTCAGCCACTTCCCTCACCACATCGACGATTACGCCGGCTTGTGGACCGGGCGAAGACCCGTTGCGGTCTCCCGGCTTCAGGTCGCCGGACCGGGCGAACGGTGTTACATAAGGCACTTCCAGATCTGCTGGCGGGAACTGCGAATCGGACAGAAAAAAGGCGAAAGCCTGATAGACTGAGAGCGTGAATACCTGAATACTCCGAAAAGAGCTGGAGGCTGCAGTGCTGAGGTTTACCGTTCTTTCATCGGCCGTCGTTCTCGCCCTCCTGGTTGCGACCGTGGGACTTGCTCAAAACCCGCCTGATGTAGCCAGAGTCGGTCTCGAGATCGAAGGGGCACTTTGGGGCTTCTTTGACAAGGTCACCCATATCGGCTCAAGACACGAGGTGGTGGAGCACGTTGTCGTTGACCCCGACACCGGTGAAGAGTACACCGAGAAGATCCCCGGAAGGTACGAGGTGTTCGACATCACGCTTGAACGCTTGGTGAGTTCCGACATGGATGGGTGGGATTGGCGGCAAATGGTCGTCGACGGCCTGATCGACGAGGCACGAATAGATGATGTGGGACTCATCTTCTATAACTCGTCGAACGAGGAGGTCGGAAGGTTCCAGCTCGAGCGCTGTTGGCCGTCCGAAATCGAGAGTAATGCCCCGACCACAGATGGCCTTGCGGTGGAGCGGATGGTGCTCACGTGTGAAGGCGTGAGCCGGGTTTCCAAGTAGAGGGGGACGCTGGGATACGACCCGTGAGA
>JBDLIO010000793.1:0-1698 GCA_039714865.1 Acidobacteriota bacterium
GAACCAAACTCGTCGGGGAAAAGATGGCGGCCCAGGCCCCTCGCCACCTGATCGTTCGCACCGCCTGGCTCTACGGGCTTGGCGGCCGGAATTTCGTCGAAGCAATTCGCCGTCAAATTGACGGCGGCGCCGAAGAGCTCCGGGTCGTCGCCGATCAGCGAGGCTGCCCGACTTTCTGTGACGATCTGGCTGTCGCCATGCTCGATCTGGCCGAAAGTGATGCCCAAGGCGTCGTTCATATCGTCAACTCCGGAGAAACGACGTGGCACGGTTTCGCCTGTGAAGTGGCCCGTCTCCTGGGGTCGTCAATCCCAATCCTGCCGGTAGGCACCGAGGCATACCCCCGCCCCGCACCTCGCCCCGCCTATTCGGTGCTGGACATCAACCGGCTGCAGACGATCCTGGGACGACCGATGCCGGCGTGGCAGGACGCCCTGGCTCGCTATATGGACAACGCGTGCGCTGGCTGATCACAGGTGCAGACGGTTTTGTCGCCGGCCACCTGCTGCCCCACCTCTTGGAGCAGGAGACCAACGCCCAGGTTTTCGGCATGGTCTGGCGTCAGGCGGCTCAAGACCGTTGGCCCGAGGACCACCCCCGGCTTCAAGTCCTCCCCGGTGAACTGGGCGACTCACAAAGTATCGGTGAGGTCGTCAACCAGGCACGGCCGGAGATCATCCTGCACCTGGCCGCGGCGTCCTCGGTAGCCCAGTCGTGGCGGGATCCCGAGCCGGCCTACCAGGCCAATATTTTGGGCCAGCTCCACCTTCTGGAAGCCGCACGGACCATGAAGACAATGCCGACCGTCGTCATCGCTTCGTCGGCCGAGATCTACGGCCGCGACGGTCACGACGGCAAACCCATCTCCGAGGAAGCGCCGCTGCGGCCGCTCTCGCCGTACGCCGTCACCAAGGCGGTCCAGGACCTTCAGGGCGGCCAATACCATGCGGCCCACGGCCTTCCGACCGTTCGCTTGAGGCTCTTCAACCACACCGGTCCGGGCCGGCCCCCTCACTTCGTCGCCTCGAGCTTCGCCAAACAGATCGCGGAAATCGAGCAGGGGCATTGCGATCCGGTCATTCATGTGGGGAACCTCGATGTTGCCAGAGACTTCACCGACGTTCGGGACATCGCCAGGGCCTGGCGCCTCGCTGCCTTGCACGGCCGACCGGGAGAGGCCTACAACGTCTGCTCCGGCCGCCCGACACCGATACGAAGAATCCTGGATATTCTCCTCGAGAAGACCGACGCCAAGGTCACGATCCAAACCGACGCCACCCTCCTCCGAGCCGGAGAGATCGACAGCCTGTATGGCGACCGCAGTCTATTCTCCGAGACCACCGGCTGGCAGCCTGAAATCCCCCTCGAGCAAACGCTCACTGACCTGCTCCAGTGGTGGCGGGAAGCTGTGGGTACAGGCAGCTTTTAGCTGAGGCGCCACAAAGGCGAGCACGACGCCACGAAGAGGAGAAAATAGCCACAAAAAGGCGCAAAAATGCACGAAGAAAAAACACAGGAAAATCACTCGTATTTTGAAAGTTATATGAATAAGTTAGTTAACTTCTTCTTGTTTCCCTTTTTGTGCCTTTTCGTGCCTTTTTGTGGCTGCTCTTCTTGTGGCTTTTTAAAGAAGGCTGAGCTGATCGCCCCTGATCCTTCAGGGCGGTCCAGAACGTCAATTATCCGCTGACCTCTTGA
>JBDLIO010000794.1:0-1696 GCA_039714865.1 Acidobacteriota bacterium
TCCTCGCCGGCGACCATGATTGCGGTCTCCAGAGCGCCCTCGGTCATCAGCCCTCGCCTGAGCGCAAGTTCCAGGGTGGCGGAGGCCCGCCGTTCCTCACCGGATGCGGTCGACGACCAGGGATCTGTGCCGGTCACCCTCGACCTCGCCCGACCATCGCCGCCACTCTTGCTGAAGGCCATCTTTTCGGGGAACTCATCGTCAGTCCGTTCACCTGCGCAGTGTACACCGGGAAGGGAAGGGTGAAGGGTGAAGGGTGAAGGGTGAAGAGTCAAAGGGTCAAAAAGGTCAAAGGGGTCGAAGAGGTCGAAGAGTCGAAAACAGCGACCGTGTTAGTCGGCAGGGGCAGGTTCAGGGTCAGGAACAGAGCCGGACGCCTCCGTGTTACCGATATCGGAGGAGATCATTATGACCATTGAAGTAGGACACAAGGCCCCAGAATTCACTCTGCAGGATCAGGACGAGACCGAGGTTTCGCTGGCGCAATTCGCCGGCTCGTGGGTCGTTCTGTATTTCTATCCCAAGGACGATACCCCCGGGTGCACGATCGAGGCCTGTGAGTTCACCGAGGGCATCGAGAGTTTCAGGGATCTCGACGCGGCGGTTCTGGGCTGCAGCCCGGATTCACCGGAGCGGCACCGGAAATTCATTGAGAAGTACGACCTCAAGGTACGCCTGCTGTCTGACCCGGAACACGGGGTGATGGAGGCCTACGGTGCGTGGGGCGAGAAAGTGCTCTACGGCCGCAAATCGATCGGCGTCAAACGATCAACTGTGATCATCGACCCCGAGGGGCGCATTGCCCACCACTGGAAGAGCGTGCGCACCAAGGGACACGCCGCCAAGGTCCGGGAGAAGCTGGAAGCGTTGAGGAAATAGCCACAAAAAGGCACAAAAAGGCACAAAAAAAGATGCAAGGCGAACGAAGGTAATTGGGCAACTCCTGTTGGACGGGGCGTGCCTGGTGCGGCTTTCTTCATCGGGAAGACCTTCCGATTTCTGTTACCAAGCCCCTTGAGGGAAATGCACCGAGCGGGGGCGACCGGCGGTCGTTGGGCATACGGTGATCTCAAAGCGCCCCCGAAGGCTGGGGTTGGAAATCGGGGTCTGGGCCTGTGTGCCGCGACCGGGGCCGATGCCGCCCCTTCGGGGCCAAAACTGCTACAGTGCGCAGGCCGCCTGGCGGCATTACGGAGTTGATATGCGTTTTCGTAACTTTGTGTTAATCGTTGGGATGTTGGTGCTGACTTGCACGGCTGCAGTTGGTACAGCTTCCGATCAGTGGCAGGCCAAGGTCGACCCCTGGGTCATGAGCAAGGCCGGCGCCGGAACCGAGTTCATCGTCTTCCTGGGCGAACAGGCGGACCTTTCGGGCGCCTCAGGTCTTGAAACCAAGGCCGAAAAGGGACGCTTCGTCGTGGACGCATTGCGCAAGACCGCAGCGAAGACCCAGAAACCGGTTGTCGCACAGCTCGAAACGCTGGGTGTGGAACACCGAGCCTATTGGATCAGCAACATGATATGGGTGCGTGGTGACCTCGACGTCGTCCGGAGCATGGCCCAGCGCTCGGACGTCTTTCACATCTATGCCAACCCGGAAGTGCGCATCAAGGAGATGCCGCAGAAAGCCCGGACCGGGAAAACCAAGGCTCCTGATGCCATCGAGTGGAATATCTCTCTCGTCGGCGCCCCTGAT
>JBDLIO010000795.1:0-1683 GCA_039714865.1 Acidobacteriota bacterium
GAAGACATATCGGTAGGGGTTGACTACCTCACGAACCACCTGAGGCTGCTCAAGGCGGTCCTTGAGAGGTTCGAGGATGATTTCGAGATCGACGTGGGCGATCTCGGACCGATTTCCGAGAGGCTGTATAGCAGACCCACCCTGGAGCGTTGCGGAATAATCGGACCTGAACCACCGCAACCGAGCTTCAACGAATGCTGGAGTCATCTTTTCCTTCCCGGCGACGTGACCCGAATCTCGATCAGAGACCTTGCCGGGCTCGTGGACCACGCCATTCACTGGTGCGAGGCAATACACGGGGCGATTGGTGGTCCGGACAGCAATCCGGAACATCCAACATCGTGAGTTCGGGGACGAGGTGCCCCATCACGCACCTCCGGTCGCCCCCTCAATCGGTCTCGGTAGTCCTGACCACGGCCTGCAATCTCGGCTGCGCCTATTGCTATCAGAGGCGCGGTTCTCCACGGACGATGCCGTGGGTCGTTCTGCGCCGGGCGGTGGAACTGGTTGCGGCCTCGGGCGACGCGAGGCCGGTTCTCGTTCTGTACGGAGGCGAGCCGTTGATGGCCCGAAACCTGGTGGAACGGGCGGTTCTTTTGGCCCGGAAGCTCGAGCATGCAGATCGCCCGGTCTCGATCCGCCTGCCGACCAACGGCACGCTCCTCGACCTCGAACTGGTCGATTTCCTCGACGAAAACAAGGTCGAGGTGCAACTGAGCATCGACGGTATTCATGCCGCCCAGGCCCTTCGATCGCCGGGAAGTTATTCGATTCTTGACGACCTTCTGCACGACTTGAGG
Source organism: Acidobacteriota bacterium (assembly GCA_039714865.1). Taxonomy (GTDB): domain Bacteria; phylum Acidobacteriota; class Thermoanaerobaculia; order Thermoanaerobaculales; family Sulfomarinibacteraceae; genus DAOWGJ01. The sequence continues at coordinate 801 of JBDLIO010000795.1, forward strand.
GAGCATCGGCCGGCGTTTCTGCGCGACCGGGTTCGGGCGGCCGTGACCGTCTCTTCTGCGGCCGTCACCCACCTTTCCGACAGCATCGAGTACCTGTCGGGCTTCGGATTCGGCGAGGTGACGATGACACCGCTCTTCTCTGATGACCCAGGGTGGACTGATACGTGCACCGAAACTCTGGATCAAGAGCTCGACATCATCCGGACACGGTGTGCATGGCGTCTGCAAGAAACCGGGCAGATCTCGTTCCTGCCCTTGCGGCGGTACCGGCAGGGGATCCAGCCGCACCCGGGGGAGGGTGACACGATCTGTACGGCGCCCGACGGCTCCCGCTTGACGATTGACGTCGATGGAAGCCTTGCGCCATGCCTCCTGGTGGCGCCGTCGATCGCCCCGGACCCCCCGAGTCCACTGGCCGAGACCCTCGCTCGTCTCACCCGGGGCGCCATCGAAGACCCGTGGAACCCAACGACGCTCACCGGCTTCCAGTCTGATTGTCGCTCGACCGGTCTGTTCCACGATCGCGAGAAGAAATACGCCTCCTGGGGGCGGTGCCGCGATTGCGAGTACCGCGACGACTGCCGGCCCTGCCCCGTCGCGACTGCGTGGATCCCGGGCAATACCGACCCCGACCGGATCCCCGACCATCTCTGCGCCTTCAACCGGACCCTGGCGGCCCATCGTCGCCGGATGCCGGCGGCGGCGACCGACCTCGAAAAGCTGCGTGGAGAAGCTCCCCTGCCGCGAGCATTGCAGAGGCTGCTCGATCGAAAACCCACCGGGCCGGCTGAGTAGTCCACGAGATCCTGGACGGGAAGAGATGATGCGGCCTGTGTGTTGATGCAAAGAGAGACCCGAATGTGATGGCGGAAAGAAGTTGTTT
>JBDLIO010000796.1:0-1679 GCA_039714865.1 Acidobacteriota bacterium
TCGCCGTCGTCTCTCGCCGATCGAACGGCCTCCACCAGGGGCTCTTCGTCGTCCGGACGGGGTGTCACCAGGGGAGAGGTGGGATCGACTCCGGCCAGGTCCTCCCAGTTCGGAGCTCCCTCGACCACTGTGTGGGATCCGAGGGCGAGCACTGCCGAACGCATCGTGACGCCGTACCGCATAAGCAACTGACAACAAACGGCGCCGGCGGTGACCCGGGCTGCGGTTTCCCTGGCCGAGGCGCGTTCCAGCACGTTGCGTTGGTCCTCGAGTTGATCGGTAGCGATACCGCCGGAATAATCGGCATGGCCCGGTCTCGGCAGGGTCACCGATCGTTCTTCGGCTTTCGACTGATCGACCGACCAGGGGTCCATCACCTCGCGCCAGTTCGCCCAGTCCTGGTTCTCGACGTGCATCACAAGGGGTGATCCAAGAGTCCGGCCGTCGCGCAGGCCGCCGGTGACTTCTATGGTGTCGTGCTCGATTCGCTGACGGCCGCCACGGCCGAAACCGTGTTGGCGGCGGCGCAGCATTGTGTCGATCAACTCCCGATCCAGTGGCAGGCCGGCGGGCAGGCCCTCAAGGATTGCGGTCAATCGGGGGCCGTGGCTCTCGCCACCGGTCAGCAGGTGAAGCCGTCTCACCGGCTGTCGCTCCGCCATGTCACCGTCAGGGTGACCCACCGCCCGGGCAGGGGCACGCCGCTCACTTCGGTGATGGAGCGGTCGAATACGTTATCAGCTTCCAAGTCCAGCCACATCTGAGACAGGATACGTCGGCCGAGGCGAAGATCCAAGGTTGTCCAGGATCCGCCGTTTGCGGGCTGACGGTATCTGAGGGCCCACCCGGCCCTCCAGAGGTCACGGTGTTCGGCCCCTCCGGTCCACGCCGCTTGCAATCGCGGGTGGGCCAAGGCGTACCGGGATCGAGTTGGATCGACTTCGACATTCGAATCCAGCCAGGTGACGCCGAGACGCTGCCATTCCAGTACGCCGGTGATCGGGAGATTCAGGCCGGCCTCGATGCCATCGGTTGTCAAACGCCCGACGTTCTCGGCTCGCCACACCCCGTCGTCGTGCAACAGATAGTCGATCAGGGGTTTGGCTTCGCGTCTGAAGATCGTCAGATTGACGTGAGATCCCTCCAGGCCGATCTCGACGGTGTGGCCCTGTTCAGGCTCGAGGTCGGTATTGCCGGTGGTCGAAGGCGAGCTGTAATAGAGGTCGGTGAAGGAGGGGGCTCGGAAGCTCTGGCCCCACGATGCTCGGAGAGCCCAGCCGGAGTGGAAACGCCATCGTCCGCTGACGGCCCCCGTCGTGATCGTACCCCAGCTGTCATGGTTATCGACCCGGCCTTGAACGGCAAAAGTGAGAGGCCCTGAAAGCCGTCCCACTTCCGCAAAGAGAGCCCTTCGCTTCTGATCGTGATCCCCCAGATTGGAAGAAACGATGTCATCCCGGGCCGCCTCCACGCCGGCCGCCCAGGACCACCCGTTCCACGAACCACGGAGGCTGAGGTCGATCAGGGCGCCCTTGGTCACATGATGGTTGTGAAACCACTCGGGACGGTGCCGGTCGAGGACGAAGTCATCCTCGTGTCGGTCGAGGCGGAGGGCGCCGTGGAGGGTGAGATTCCGGGCCAAGGGTGTCTGGGCGCCGACGGTGAGCAATTGGCCCTCG
>JBDLIO010000797.1:0-1672 GCA_039714865.1 Acidobacteriota bacterium
TTTGAAGTACGCGCCCGAGGGCGGATTGTGGTGGGACGAAACAGCCGAGGCTCGACGAGCGCAAGGGCCCACGGGCCAGAACCCCGATACCGTCGGTAACGAACGTCAACCCCGAAATTTTCGGCTTCCCCAACCGCGAAGTTCGACGTTGAGCGTTGGACGTTGGACGTTGGAAGTTCATCCTTCCGCTTTCACCCTTCACCCTTCCCCTACTCCCTCGGCGGCGGCGTCATCCCGAACGACAGGCGCACGAAGCGTGCTGCATTCTTTTGGAATCTTGCCAGAGCCGCATCGCCGTCGTTGACGATCAGCCCATGCTTCTTGAGGTTGGGGTTGGAACAGAAACCCTCCAAAGGCACCCCGGCGATGCCGGTTTCAAGGTAGAAGGCTACCGTAGGAGAAACCCCGGCCTTCTCCGCCAAGGCGGCACAGTGGTCGGACAGCCGGAGATCGGCGTACATCGAGCCCTCCCAGTCGAAACCGGTCGGATCCGGCAGGAGCGGCTGGTCGTGATCCAGGAGTTTCGGGTAGCGCATGAAGGCCCGGCGAAGCAACAGGCGCCGGCGCCGTTGCATGTGCCGCCCGATACGGAGTTGCAGCCGGATGCGCTGCTCGGCCAACTCCCGGTCCCCGGTGACGAAGGGGGCGATCAGGGAGAGCATCACCGCCTGCATCGCATTGGAAGGCCCGGCCATGATGTTCTGCGCATAGCGGGTAATGCCGCCGGCCAAAGAGGTTGACCGGGTCAAGAGGGCGCCGGCTCTCAAGCCCGTGACGCCATGAGTCTTGGACAGAGAATCGATGAAGATGATGGCGTCGGCAAAACGTGGATCATCTTCATACCAGGCGAGGAGTTCCCGATCCCGGGGATGCAGCCGGACGTAGACCGAGTCCAGGATGATCGCAGCGTGGGGCCATCGATCGAGAACCGCCTCCACGAAGGCCTTGAGCTTCGCCGGTTCCAGCGTACGACCCGTCGGGTTGTTGACCGGCATCAGGTAGACCCCGTCGATGTCGGTTCCCTCGGGAACCCGGGCCACATCGGCCGCGTCAGGATCCATGCCCCGTGAGTGCGGCGCCAGCAGGTGAACTTTCATGCCCTGAAGAGCCATCTGGTCGAGCGGGCACGGAAAGGTGGGGATCGGCACGAGAACTGTCGCCGGCTCCGCCGTGCCGACCCGATCCCTCCTGGCCTCGGCCACACCCAGGAGAGCTGCCTGAAGCGCCTGGTTGCCGCCATGAAAGACGAATATCTGCGGCGTCGCCCGGGCTGCGTTTTCAAATCGAAGATCCAACTGGTGGGACCACATCTCCGACCAGCCTTTGATGACGGTGGCATAGCCCAGAGAATCCAGGTTGTAGCCCATCGGGTGGGCGGACAACTGGCGGAGCCACCCGCCCATGTGCTCGAAGGAAGAATCCAACAAGGCGCCCCAGTCCTGACGGAGACCGGGATCCTCCGGATCGTCGGCAGGAACCGTTCTCCAATCCAGGTCGCCGATCGCCGTGGCCAGATCGTCGTAGCCGAGCGACTGCATCGTGCTGACGGTTCGACTCATCAGCCGGATAGGCGCACTGGCAAACAACTCGCGATAGCTCTCAAACACCTCGAGGCGTTTGGACCGGGCGTTGGATCGACCTCGTTCCATGGTTTGTTCCCCCTGTTAGGGGA
>JBDLIO010000798.1:0-1660 GCA_039714865.1 Acidobacteriota bacterium
CAGCCGGCCCGACCGGTGACCCGCGTCACCCGCCATCAGCTCGCCCCGGGCGAGGCATGGACGACCACCATCGAAAGTTTGGGTCCAAAACAACAGCGCCACGTTGCCCTGGAAGTCTCCCAAACACCACCGATCGACCTCGGACGACGGTTGGATCAACTGATTCATTATCCCTACGGCTGCCTGGAGCAGACGGTCTCAGCCGCCTTCCCGCAGCTGTACATCGGCCGCCTCGTCACTCTTGACGCCGAGCAAAGCGCCGAAATTGAGCGCAACGTGCAGGCGGCCATCGAACGCATTCGCCAGTTCCAACTCCCCGGAGGCGCGCTGAGCCTGTGGCCGGTGGCTTCCGGCGGCTTCTGGACCTCAACACCGCGGCGCGAGGCAGATGCCTGGGCCACCTCTTACGCAGGGCACTTCCTGCTGGAGGCCAAACGCGCCGGCTACCGGATTCCCGCCGAAGTCCTCCAGAACTGGGAGAAAGCCCAGCGTGAAACCGCCCGCGCCTTCGACGGGGACACCGACACAGCCCTGATCCTCCAAGCCTATCGCCTGAAGACCCTGGCCCTCGGCGGCGCACCGGATCTGGGTGCGATGAACCGCCTCCGAGAAACCTCGAGACTGCCGGCCCTCGCACGCTGGTTACTGGCAGCCGCCTATCACCATGCCGGGCGACCGGAGGCGGGCCATGACCTCGTCATAGATGCTCCGACAACATTTTCGGACTATCGGGAACTCGGCGGCAGCTACGGGAGCGAGATCAGGGACCAGGCGATTGTCCTGGAAACCCTGCAACTCCTCAATCGCGTCGATGATGCAGAGCCGGTCGTTCACTCCATCTCCACGGCCTTGTCCAGCGATCGTTCGATGACGACGCAGTCAATCGCCACGGCCCTTCGGGCACTGGCTCTCAACACCGGCCGCCTTGGGGAACCCTGGACCTTCAGCCTCGGTATCGACGACGCCAGGGCCCGTGACCGGGAGTGCTCAGCCGCCGTTTACCGGGAAGACCTCGATTCCTCGGCACAGAGGTTTGAACTGGCCAATCCCTCCGACCGGATGCTCTACGCGGTCCTCAGCATCCGGGGGACGCCCGCACGGGCTGAAGAACACAACGCCGAGCAGGGCCTGCGACTCGAAACTCTCTTCCTCGCCACCAACGACGAACCCGTGGAGATCGAAAGGCTTGAGCACGGCGCCGATATCGACATCGTCGTCACCCTGACCAACGAGGAGGGACGGCGACTGGAAAATCTCGCTCTGACTCTGCCGGTCGCCGACGCCTGGGAGATCCGTTCGGTCGACACCGATACGGTGGTGGACCATGTCGACATCCGTGATGACCGGATCGACCTCTTCCTCGATATGGACAGCGACGAGTCCCTCGAAGTCACCGTCAGTGTGACCGCCGTGTTTAAGGGCCGGTTCTACCTGCCGATGGTCACCGCCGAAGCCATGTATGACCCGTCGATCGCCGCCCGCCTCCGGGGTCGGTGGATCGACGTGGTGGCGCCAGGCGCAGAATAGTCCGGAAGCACGGTTGTCCGAATTCATCGTCACTCTAGCCCGACCTTCTCACCGGTTTTCGAAGCGAAAGGCGCAGAACGCAATGAGATTCGGTGATCTCGCAAGATGAGAAAGCGAAGGCATACTTGCGGTA
>JBDLIO010000799.1:0-1655 GCA_039714865.1 Acidobacteriota bacterium
TCGATGTGTACGGGGACGGCGCTTGACATTCGACATTTATGGACATATGCTTAAAAAGAAGAGGGGCGAGGCCAATTTCGAGCCTCGACACCCTGAGAACACAAGGAGGCATCAAATGCCAGGAAGAAACAGAACGGGTCCGCTGGGACAGGGAACCAAAACAGGACGAGGATTGGGAGATTGTGGGGGAGCTGCAGCCTACGATCAGGCGCCGGCCTTCGGCCGGGGTCGTGGTATGGGCGGCGGCGGAGGCCAGGGTCGAGGCCGAGGCCGGGGAATGGGCCGTGGCTTGGGTCGAGGATTTGGGGCTCAGGCGGCTGTTGACGCCGCGTCCGGCCGGGACCAGGCCGACCTCGAGCGGGAACTTGAAGAACTCAAGAGCCGGCTCAAGGCCGTAGAAAACAAGAACGACGACTGAAGTCAATCCAGAACCTGATATCAATCCAGAATCGAGGTAAGAATGAAAATCTGTGTCACCGCATCGTCCGAAGGGCTCAACGCTCCAATGGACTCACGATTTGCAAGGGCGCCGTTCATGGTTCTCGTCGAGAGCGAGACCGGCGAGGTCGAGACGATTGCCAATGCGGCTACCACCGCCGGACACGGCGCCGGGACCCAGGCTGCCCAGACGGTTTCCCGTTTGGGCGCCGAGGTGTTGTTGACCGCTCACTGCGGCCCCAAGGCCTTCGAAGTGTTGGAAGCGGCCGGGGTCAAGGTCTTCGGCATCGGAGGCGGCACGGTCTCCGAGGCAGTGGATGCCTGGAAAGCCGGAAGACTTGAACAGTTGGAAACCTCCGACGCCGCAGCAGGCTGGGCGGGATGAAGGTCGCCGTCGCCAGTGGCAAGGGGGGTACGGGCAAGACAACCGTTGCGACGTCTCTGGCCCTTGTGTGGGAGGAGACGGCACTGCTGGATTGCGACGTGGAGGGCCCCAACGCCCACCTGTTGCTGCATCCCGAGATTGATCGGAGCGCCGAGGTGACTGTGCCGGTGCCCCGTCTGCACGAAGAGCACTGCTCCTACTGCGGTGTTTGCGCGGATTTCTGCCGTTCCCATGCGCTGGCGGTGGTGCCGGGCAAGTGGATGATCTTCGACCAGCTCTGTCACGCCTGTGGCGGTTGCTCCCTGGTCTGTCCGACCCGGGCCATCTACGAAGTGGATCGCCGAATCGGAGAAGTGCGTTTCGGGCATGCCGGTCCCATTCGATTTGTCCAGGGAGAGTTGCACGAAGGAGAGGCCCATCCCATCCCAGTCATCGAAGATGTCTTGAAAGAGGCGGGAGATCAGGGTGACGTCATTATCGACTCGCCGCCGGGAACCAATTGTTCGATGATAACGGCAGCCGAGGCCGCGGACGTGGTCCTGCTGGTCACCGAACCGACGCCGTTCGGCCTGCACGATCTAGGCCTGGCGGTCGAAGCCCTCAAGGCAATCAACCGTCCCGCGGCCATCCTGGTCAACAGGGCGGACTGGGGCGCTGGTGAAGTCCATGAGTACGCTGCCCGCGAGGGGATTCCCGTGGTGCTCGAGATCCCCCACCTCCTGGAGGTTGCCGAAGGCTATGCACGGTCCCGTCCATTGGTCGAATCCGCACCAGAGTTTCGGCAGAAATTGTCGGGCCTGAGGTCCTCCCTGGTCCGTCTCATCCAGGAGAG
>JBDLIO010000800.1:0-1650 GCA_039714865.1 Acidobacteriota bacterium
AAGACGGAACAATGTTCTCATGCATTCAGGATATCCGAGAAGAGGGAACCGGAATAGTCCCTCATCAGCCTGGAGTGATTTTGGGTGATATGGGAGCCGGTATGATAGGCGCGTGAAGCTCATCCGGCCTTCCCGCCTGTCTCCCGGTGATCGAGTTGCCGTCGTTGCGGCGTCCGGCCCGGTCGATGCCGAAAAATTCAAGGCCGGCGCCGAGGTTCTGAGGGATCGGTATGAGCTGGTTTATGACGAACGCACCCTCTTCGCCCGATCCGGATTTCTGGCAGGCTCCGATTTTCATCGACTCCAAGCCCTGAACGATGCCATCAGGGACCCCCGATTTCGGGCCATCATCATGGCCCGCGGCGGCTACGGCCTGACCCGCATTCTTCCAGGTATCGATCGGGCGGCATTGCGCGCCCACGCCAAGCCTGTCGTCGGTTATTCCGATGTCACGGCCTTTCTGTCGCTGAGTTACCAATCCGGCGTGGCGGGAGTGCACGGCCCGATGGTCAGCGACTTCGCCGACCTCAGCCAGGAAGATCGCTGGTCTCTGTTCGACATGCTGGAGAATCCTGATCCCGGTGAGGTAGCTACCGGTCTGGGCACACTGGTGGGGGGCGTCGCTCAAGGTCCGCTGCTGGGGGGAAATCTCGAGGTATTGTCTCGCCTGCTCGGCACTGATTCACAACCTGATTTTCAGGGCGCCGTTCTTTTTCTCGAAGAGGTCGGAGAACTCCCCTACAGGGTTGATCGCCTCTTGACCCATCTGGAAATGGCAGGAGTCTTCGAATCCGTGGCGGGGATTGTCCTCGGAGAATTTACAGACTGCGATGAAATGGATGAGGGGAGCGTCAGGGAACCCAGCGTCGAACAGGTGTTGTTCGAGCGTTTGGGCCGTCTGTCCGTGCCTGTTGCCATTGATGGCGGTTTCGGCCATGGAGGCCGAAAGGGCTCGTTGCCTTTCGGGGTTCTCGCCCGCCTGGACGCGTACGCCGGAGTTCTGACGGCGCTCGAAGGCGCGGTTTCCTGAAGTGTGAAAAAGTGCGGGGCCCGGCGCCGGGTTTATGAGTTAAGATCTGCGTGGAGGTAACAGGGTGAAACGGATAGTCCTTGGCGTGCTGGTGTCGCTCGCGGCTGTGATTTCGGTCGCCGGAAATGAGGGAGAGAACCATCTCCGGCCGGTCGGCGGGCTGTCCTTTGCCGACGAATACGAACTGACGATTGTTAACGTGGTCGTTCATGTCACCGACAAGCAGGGCAATCCGGTCACCGGTCTGACTCCGGGGGATTTTAAGATCTTCCAAGACGGTCAGGAAAAGCCGATCACCAATTTCCAGATGTACACCAAGGAAGTGTATGACGATTTTGCGGCGACCCCGGAAATGGTGCCAAAGGTGGAAGGGGAGACAACCCGGCCCCAACCTCGGCCGCTGAGCATGATTCTCTACATCGACAACGATAACCTCCACCCGTTGGATCGCAATCGGGTCTTGCGGTACGCCCGCGTATTCGTCATGGAGAACCTTCGGCCGCCCATGCAGATGATGGTCGTCAGCCGACAGCAAAGAATGTTGAAGGTTCTTCAGCCATTCACCTCCGAATCGGGACCGGTCCTCGACGCGCTGCGAAAGGTCCGGACTGTTTCCGGAG
>JBDLIO010000801.1:0-1648 GCA_039714865.1 Acidobacteriota bacterium
CGGGTGATTCCAGGGTGTACTGAAAGACCTCACCAAGGCCGGTGGAAATCGGTCCCAGGCCACTTGAGGCGCCCTCGGGCAACTGATCCCGCACGGTGATGATCCGTTCCAAAACCAGCTGCCGAGCAAAATAGACATCGGTCCCATCCTCGAAGACCACCGTCACCATCGACAAACCAAACTTCGAGAGGGACCGGACCTCGGTCGAATGAGGCAACCCGGCACACGCCTGCTCGATCGGATAGGTCACCAGCTGTTCGATCTCCATCGGCGACAGGGTGGCTGCCTGAGAAATCACCGTGACTTGAATGTTGGTCACGTCGGGGAAGGCGTCGATGGGCAGTTCGTTGAAGGCTTGCCATCCGGCGCCGATCAACAGCAGAGCCAGCAGAATCACCACCAGGCGGTGGGCCAACGACAGTTCGACCAGCCGCTGCATTACTCAGCCTCGCCCGTGACAGCCACGCTCTTGAGAAAGAACACGCCCTGGACGACCACCTCCTCATTCAGGCTCACACCCGAACGGACCTCGTGCCGGCTGCCGTTGAACAGGCCCAAATCCACCGGACGGGCTTCGAAGGTCGCCGGCCCGGTCCGGACAAAAACGACATCACCGGCCCCGAGCCGAATCACCGCCGACTCGGGAACCGAGGGTGCCGGATGAACCTCACCGGTCGTCACGGTCCCTTCGATGAACACCCCGGGGAAAAAGGCTACTCCGCCGGCATCGAGGATCCGGGCCCTGACCTTGACGGTTCGGGTTTCTTTGTCGACCTGAGGAACTCTGGAGATTACCGTCGCCCTGCCGGTCAATTGGGGTCGGCCCACCGGAACAAACTCGACCAGTGAACCCGCGGCAACCGCTGAGGCTTCGTCCGGCGGAATCTGCAGCATCAGTTCGACCCGCTGGGGATCACCCAGCACCATCAGGGGCTCATAGGCCTGCACCCACTGGTGCTCCTGAACCATCATTTCCAGCACCACACCGTCCAGTGGGGCTGCTACCGGCATCCGGTGGGAGGTAACCCGGGTCTGCTCCAGGTGTTTGACGGCGTCATCACCAACGCCATGATTGATCAGCTCCGCCCGGGCTTGATCCAACTCAAGCAGAGCCGCAAACGCTTCCTGCTCACGAGTTTCCAGCTCGATTCGGCTGATGCCATCCAGGTCGTAAAGCTCCCTGCCGGCGTGCAAACGGCTCCGGGCCAATCGTGCCCTGTCCCCGGCCTTGAGAAAGTCCCCCTGCATACCCAACATTTCGTGGGAGTGCAACTCGGTCAGCACCATGCCCGATCGAATCTTGTCGCCGGGGGCGACGTTGATCGCTTCGACCTGACCGGCCAGGACCGACTTGACAGTCAACGTCGATCCGGGCGCGCGGACGACCTGGCCGACAACCCTGGTCTGCTCGCCGAAGGATCGCTCAAGGACCGGACGGACGACGATTCCGGCCCGTGTCTGGCTCTGGGCGTCGAGGGTGACGACCTCACCCGCTTCAACGGGAACGGCCGCGAAAATGACCAGCGAGATCCACAGTTTTTTCATCATTGATTCTCCTGCACGGATTCGGGGGGGCTCGGGGGTAGCGGGAACAGACCGGCGTCGTCGAGCAGGACCGCCAGTCGAAGTCGGCTTTGCAGCAACTGCT
>JBDLIO010000802.1:0-1641 GCA_039714865.1 Acidobacteriota bacterium
GCCAGCACGGCCTCCGCCCGGTTTCGCTCGCCCCGAGCCCGCAAGATCCGGACCAGTTGCCGCCTCCACGGGGTCTCCCAGGGGGCCAGCGCCAAAGCTGTCTCCCAGTGGGCGATCGCCGCCTCCTCGTCGCCTCCCAACAGCAAGGCCTGGGCCAGGCCTGCGTGGAAGACCGCCACCCAGGGATCCCCTTCGAGAGCCTCTTCCATCCGGCGTCGAGCCTCTTCATGTCGACCGATACCGCAATCCAGAACGGCCATACTGGCCCGAGCCGTGACATTGCCCGGGTCGAGACGGAGGATGCCCTGGTACATGCTCCGGGCGTGTTGTCGCTCACCGCCGCCACCCATGATCTTGGCAAAGACGAGCCGGTCTTCGACCGAGAACCGTTCGTCTTTTTCGAGTCCTTCGACGAGGGAAAGGCCTTCGTCGAGATGTCCCATGCGCAGAAGGACCTCGGCCAGTCGTCGATCGAAGACGAATCCGGAAGCCGACGTCAGAGACTGCAACTCCCGCAACAGACGCAACTCCTCGACAACACTGAGCACGGCGGCGTCCCGGCTTTGATTGAGCCGGCCGACGATTTCCAGCGCACGCAGCTGCCTGTGGGCTTCGTCAGTTTCGCCTTTCTGTTTGAGCAGCCGCTCCAACCGGGCCCTGACCTTGGCTCTGAAGGGGTCGAGGGCGAGGGACCGGCGGTAGGCCTCCAGGGCAGCAGACACCTCATCCCGGTCTTGTTGAATCTCTGCAAGCAGAGCCCACGCCGCTGCATGCCGGTCATCGGCCTCTAAAGTCGCCTTCAGATGTCCCAAGGCCGCCTGCGGGTCATCACCCGCCTCAAGCAGGGCCCTCAGGAAGTGAGCATCTGGGTGGTCGTCAAATCCCTCGGCCCAATGCCGTCCACGATCGTATTCCTTCAGCCGCGTGAGAATTGTCACCAGGCGACGACGAGATTCTTGATCGTCCGGGCACTGTCGAAGGTAGTCTTCAAGGAACAGCAGACCGTTTGCCAATCCCCCGCCGTGTCCCGAAATCCATGCGACGGCCAGATCCAGCACCGACTGATGCCGATCCGGATTGACCTCGAGGTCCTCCTCCAGATAGACGCGAGCCCAGTCCCACCGAGCCTGCTCCATGGCGTGACGGGCGCGATGGTGGGCCAGATCGGGAATCGCCGACCGTTCGCTCCGGGCGCAAGCACCGGCCAGCGCCAAGCCCGCAGCGACCACCGCAGTCATTCCCTTTCCACATCCCATTATTCCTCCACAAAGACCGAGTTTACGGTAGCATCACCCTTCAAGGGAGCCCTCGATGATCGCAGCACGGAACAGTTTCAGCCCCCGAATCACCCTCGTGGTCCTCACCGTTCTGATCGCAGGGTGCGCCCACACCACGACGCCGCCCGCCGACATTGTCGCCACCTGGAGTGGCGGCGCCCTCTCGGCCGACGACCTTGCTCAGTGGCGTCTGTTTCAGCCTGCCACGAACGACCAGGGCCTTGAGGAGACCTGCACCGACATGGCCATGGTTCTGTTCCTAGCCGCCGAAACAGAAGTTGACGGCGTGGACACCTCGACAACCACTGCCATCGAGGAGACCGCTGATCACCTTCTCGCGCGCAGGCTTCGGGCCTCCATGGCC
>JBDLIO010000803.1:0-1635 GCA_039714865.1 Acidobacteriota bacterium
CGGCTGCTGTCGGTCGGCTCGAAACGCTTTTTGACCACCAAGGTGGACCGCGCAGTGACCGGCCTGGTGGCCCGCCAACAGTGCGCCGGGCCCCTCCAGTTGACCGTCGCCGACGTCGCCGTCGTCGCCCACAGCCACTTCGCGACGACGGGCGGCGCCACGGCGATCGGCGAACAGCCCATTAAAGGGCTGGTCGACCCCCAAGCCATGGCCCGGATGAGTGTCGGCGAGGCCCTGACCAATCTGGTGTGGGCCCGGGTCGCGGCGCTGGAGGACATCCGGTGCTCGGCCAACTGGATGTGGGCCGCCAAGCTGCCCGGCGAAGGCGCCGCCCTCCACGATGCCCTGGTGGCGATGAAGGACTGCATGATTGAGCTGGGCATCGCAGTCGACGGCGGCAAGGACAGTCTGTCGATGGCCGCCCTGGCCCCGACGGACTCCGGTGACGCGGAGACCGTCAAGGCCCCCGGAGCGTTGGTCATTTCGGCCTACGCCCCCTGCCCCGACATCACCAAGACCGTCACCCCCGATCTCGAACTGCCCGAACGGGGGCGCATTCTTCTGGTCGACCTCGGCGGCGGCAAGAACCGGCTCGGCGGGTCCTCGCTGGCGCAGGTCTTCGACCAGGTGGGCGACGAAACACCGGATATCGATGATGTGCCGATGTTGGGCCGAGCCTTCGAAACCACACAGCAGTTGATCGAGAGCGGCACCGTGACCGCCGGGCACGATCGCTCCGACGGCGGCCTGGTGACGACCCTCCTGGAAATGGCCTTTGCCGGAAACTGCGGCCTCGAGATCAGTGTGCCGCCGGCCTGCGGGACTGAACCCCTGCCCGCCCTTTTCGCGGAGGAGTTGGGCCTGGTGATAGAGGTCGACGAAGATGACGTTGCCGCCACGCTGGGTCTCTTCAGAAAGGCCGACGTACCCTGCGCAGTCATCGGACGGACCCTGGCAGTCCCGGAGATCCGCATCGACGTCGGCAGCCAGACCGTACTGGAAGCGGACATGCGTGATCTCCGAGACACCTGGGAAGCTACCTCCTTCCAACTGGAACGCCTCCAGACGGATCCCGCCCATGTCGAGCAGGAAGAGCAGGGGTTGAAAGAACGGCACGAACCGCCTTTTTCCTTGAGCTTCACTCCGGGACCGACTGTTCCTTCCATCTTCGAAGCGCCGTCGAAACCCAAGGTCGCCGTCCTGCGCGAAGAGGGTTCCAACTCCGACCGAGAGATGGCCTCGGCCTTTCATATGGCGGGTTTTGAGTGCTGGGACGTGACAATGTCCGACCTCTTGAGCGGCCACATCACCCTCGAGGGCTTCCGTGGCCTGGCCGCGGTCGGCGGTTTCTCCTACGCCGACGTCCTGGACTCGGCCAAGGGCTGGGCGGGATCGATTCGTTTCAACGAAGGCCTCCGTCAGCAGTTCGACCACTTCTACGACCGGCCTGACACCTTCAGCCTGGGTGTGTGCAACGGCTGCCAGTTGCTGGCTCTCCTGGGCTGGGTCCCGTGGCGGGGCCTCGGCGATATCGAGCAACCCCGGTTCGTTCACAACGCCTCCGGACGCTTCGAAAGCCGGTTCGCCACGGTCGCTATCGAGCCCAGCCCGGCGATCATGCTGCGAGGCATGGAA
>JBDLIO010000804.1:0-1625 GCA_039714865.1 Acidobacteriota bacterium
CCCGTTTTGATTTTGAGGAGGCACGATGAATTCGCTTCAGCCCAATTCGATGTTCGTACGTCTTGTTCTTGTAGTGGTTTTGCTGACCGTCGCAGGACCGCTGGTCGGTAACGCTGCCGAGGTTGCTTTCCAGGATCGGTATCACACCGACCATCGCACGACTCCGAAACTGGTTTTCTTCCCGGAAGTTGAGGCCCGCGGATCCGGCGATGCCGAGAGTGTCGGCCGTGCGTACCTGGAGACCTACGGTGAGCTCTACCAGCTCCCGTCGGCCCCGGCGGATATCCGACTCTGGCGGGTGCGCGAGAGCCTGCTCGGCACCCACCTCCGTTTTCAGCAGGACCTTCACGGCTTTCCGGTGGAAGGCGCCGAGATCATCGTATCGGTGGGTCATGATCTGCGAGTCTCCAAGGTCTACAACAATACCTACCCGGTCATCGAGAGGCCGGTCATGCCCGAGCAGATCATCAGTGGCGACATCGCCGTCGACATCGCATGGCATCACCTGAAGGTGCACGGTGAAATCCTGGACATGACGCCCACCGCCGAATTGGTCTGGGTCCCCGAGGGATTGGGGTTCCGCCTGATTCACCTGACCCAGGTCAACGTGACCGAGCCGTTCGGCCGCTGGCAGCACAGTATCGACGCCGTCACCGGCGAGATCCTGAGTGTGAGACGGACCGAGATTTCAAAGGTTCCCCAAGAGATGCCTGACTTTGCCGGTTATGACGGCCCCGTGCACGACCGCGGCCAGGCCGTGGCCCGCTTCGAGGACCTCGAACAGGAGAGATTGTCCGCCAAGGCCGGAAAGCGTGCCACGGTGGACGGCTCGGGCCTGGTCTTCGACCCCGATCCTCGAACGACCCTGGCGGACGACAGCCTCATGGACAACTCGCCGGCCGGCAACTTCGATGCTGCGTATCTCCAACGCACGCTGAGCGACATCACCGAGAATGCGGGGACCTACAGCCTGGTGGGTCCTTGGGTGACCATCGTCAATTTCGAATCACCGAACACTCAGCCGAGCACCACGAACGACGGGATTTGGACCGCCGTCCGGGGCGACAACGCCTTCAACGATGCCGTGACCTATTTCCACATTGACCAGAACCAACGCTACATGCAATCACTGGGTTTTATCGGCGCCACAGGCATTCAGCAGGGCTCAATCTCGGTTGATACCGATGCGCTCAACGGTGCCGACAACTCGTATTACAGCCCGAGCCTCAATCGGCTCGCTTTCGGCCACGGTTGCGTCGACGACAACGAGGACGCGGACGTCATCCTGCATGAGTACATGCACGCCATCACCCATGACATCAACCCCAGTTGGAACGGCGGCCACACCGGCGCCATCGGCGAGGGCCTCGGCGACTACTGGGGCGGCTCCTACAGCTACAGCACTCCGAACGGTCCGACCTACCACCCGGCCTGGGCCTTCACCTGGGACGGGCAGTTGGCCTGCTGGCCCGGCAGGGACATGGACGATCATACCCAGATGTACAACCCGGCGTGCACCTACAGCGCGCACTCCTCCTGCGGTGGGAGGAATGCCGACCAGTTGTGGTCGACCTGTATGTTCTCGTCTCTGGTGGACCTGGTCGGTCAGGGCAGAACCCGGGAAG
>JBDLIO010000805.1:0-1622 GCA_039714865.1 Acidobacteriota bacterium
CATGGTCGCCGAGGCCGACGCCAATCCGTCGGTCCAGATCCGATGGCGCACGGTGTCCTTTGTCAACTCGGACCAACACGCCCTGGACATCCTGGCCTCGATCCTGGCCGGCCGGACCGGACGCTTCTACAAATCCATTGTCGAGGAACACGGCATGGCAACGGGCGAACCCTACGCCTACGGCCGTTCGATGAAATTCGACGGGATGTTCGAGGTCGGCGCCGAGCTGGCCGACGGCGTACCGCATCAAGCAGTCGAAGAGGCCCTGCTCGGCGAGATCTCCAAGCTCAAGAACGAGCCGATCCCCGCCGATGAACTGCAGAAGGTCAAGAACCAGAGCCTGGCCAACTCCTACCGTCGGCTTCAGTCCAATTTCTACTTGATGCTGCAGCTTCTGATCTACGACGCGATGGGTGACTGGCATTACCTCAACGACGCATCAGCAGCCGTCCAGGCTGTGACGGCGGAAGACGTCATGCGGGTCGCCAAGAGGTACTTCACTTCTGAGGGCCGCAACACCCTGTGGTACGTGCGCAAGGAAGGCACCGAAGAGGACCCTGCTTTGGCCGCCCTCGACGGTCAGGCCAAGGCCATGGCCAAGTCGATGATCAACCAGATTTCCACCGAGACCGACACTGCCCGCCTTGAGCAGGCGTTGGCCCAGATGCAGGGCAATATCGGTCAGGCGCCTGATGATTTCAAGCCGGCACTGGAGCTGGTCATAACAAAGATCCAGGAACGGCTCTCAGAACTTGATGCCGGGAAGGGTGAATGAAGATGCGCAAAATCCTGATTTCTGCCTGTGTCCTGTGCGCCATGTGCGCAGTCTTTGCAGTGGCCGGTGACATCGTTGACCGTCCGGAGAAATTGAAATTCGAAGACCTCAAATTTGAGGTTCCGTCAGCTGACAACCTGAGATTCGAGCTGTCCAACGGCACGCCGGTCTACCTCTCAGAAGACCACCAGCTTCCCCTGGTCAATATCTCGGTCTACTTCCGAGGCGGTCGATACCTGGTGCCTGCAGACAAGGCAGGTTTGGTGGAGTTGGTTTCCGAATCCTGGCGAACCGGCGGCGCAGGCGACCTCAACGCCCGGGAGTTGGACGAGAAACTGGACTTCCTCGCCGCCAACGTCTCCGCCCGCATCGGTGATGTCCGTGGTTCGGCCTCGCTCAACGTCATGTCCAAGGACCTCAACGAGGCAATGGGCCTGCTCATGAACCTCCTGACCCGGCCCCGATTCCAGGACGATCGTTTCGCCAAGGCAAAGACCGATCTACTCCAGGCGATGAAAAGGCGTAACGACGACACCGCGGGCATCGAAGCCCGAGAGTGGGATCGGCTGATCTACGGTGACAAATACTGGATGAACCAACTGGCCACGCAGGCAACGCTTGACGGTTTGATCGTCGATGACGCGAGAGCCCTCGTTTCCCGGCTAATCCGGTCCGACAATCTGGTCCTCGCGGTATCCGGGGATATCACGAGAGCCGATGCCAAAAAACTCCTCGAAGCGACCATCGGCACCCTGCCCAAGCTCGAAAACGACCTGCCGGCAATCCCCCAGCCTACCCAGGTTCCGGAGCCCGGCGTCTATGTCGTCAACAAGCCCGAGGTCAACCA
>JBDLIO010000806.1:0-1615 GCA_039714865.1 Acidobacteriota bacterium
AACATCGCACTGGATACCGGCCACATCGAAGGCGAAGGGCTCCTGATTCCGGCCGCTTCCCTGCAGCGGCTGGTCGGAACGGTGCCGGTCCTCGGCGCCTTCCTCGAAGGCCTCGGCAAGAAAAACACACCGATCGTCGCCACCCGGTTCACGCTGTCGGGGCCGCCGTCAAACCCCGAAATCACCGTCTTCCCCGTGTCGTCCCTTGCGCCGGACATTCTGAGGGATCTCGGCTTTTCTTGACCTTAAGGGACCTGCTCGTCCTCAACCAACTCCCTCTGCTCGAGCAACTCTCTTACCGCGGCGGCGTCCTCGCTCCGCACCGTGAAGGACACGCCGCCCCGGCCGACGACACCAACCCCGGCCCAACCGAGTCCCAGATAGTCCTGGTCGGCGGTACCGTCCATCGCGAAAGGGATGTCGGAGGATTCCAGCAAGGACCGGACGACGGCAGCCTCGGTCCCGTCTGCCGTGACAAAGACCAATTCAACCTCGACGTCACCGTCAATCAACTCCCTCGAAATGGGCAGGTCCGGCGCAGACCCGGCGACCAGAGCGGCCCCGCAACGCGGGCACTGTGTGATCCCCTCGACGTACTCGCCTCGGACCCCACCCTCGATCAGATCAGGACAGTCTGGATTGGGACAGTACATGGCGCCCTCCGATCAGTATCATTATCCATTGTACGCTGGAGGGGTTGTCCCCCTGATCCCTGCATCCGAATCAGGGAGAACGGCTCAGTAAGCGTCCGTGGCACGACGGTGGTGAATCACCAGTCGCATATAGAGCCTGTAGAGCAGCCGCAACAGCAGGGAGAGCGATTCAAACCGCACGAGGCGCTTCGCCAGAGGAAAAAACACGGGATACCTGGCCACGAGCTCAAACACCCTCTGCACGTTCTCCAGCTGCTTGATATTTTTCTGCCTGAGAAGGCTGTACGACTCAAAGAACCCGCGTAACCCATCCTCGGCGAACTCGGTCACGGTCTCGGGATCCACGACATCGGATTCGAGCGCGTAGTTGGCGAGGTCCGTTCCCGGATAGGGCTGGTAGATGAAGCAAATGGCGCGTGATGGTCTCAATTCGAGGTTGAGCCGTAAGGTTTCGAGAGCCTGGTCCAGGGTCTCACCGGGCAACCCAACCATGTTGTATGTGGCGAAATCGATTCCGTACTCGCGGAATAGACCGGCCGCTCGGCTCAGCTCCTCGTTCGAAATGACCTTCTTGAGGACCTCCCGTCGATACTGTTCGTCGCCGCACTCGACGGCGATCCTGATGCGCATGAGGTGAGAACCGTATCCCCTGAAAGTCTCGCACAAATCATCGGTGACCATGTCCGCACGCATGTTGGCGAACAGAGCGGGTCTTTGCTCTCCCAGTAGCCCGGAGAGCCCCGGAAGAAGCTCCGAAAGCCACTCGCGGTTAATGCCGAATCCGTCATCAGCGAAGTGGAGGACGGAGACGAACGACGACCGGGCCATCTCCTCCACCTCCCGCAGCACGCTGTCCATGCTTCGCCAACGAACGAACCTCCCTTTTCCGGCGTAAAGATCACGCTTGCGCCTGTTGTGGCAGAAAGTGCAGCCGTACGGACATCCACGACCGAGGTGGAGCG
>JBDLIO010000807.1:0-1613 GCA_039714865.1 Acidobacteriota bacterium
GTTCCCCGATCCAGTCCGACCTATACCGAGGCCTATCGCCTGCTCAAAGGGCTGTCGATGCTGGTGCCGGTGTTTCCCGACGAGGTGCCCCATACCTCGCTGTTGCGGGAGTTCATCGGCGGCAGCACCTTCAGAGAGTAATGAACCGCAGGCAGCGCGCAGCGGACATTGCCGGGCGCCTGGATTTGTTCTATCCGGACGCACGGTGCGAGTTGGATTTTGAAACTCCCTGGCAGCTCCTGGCCGCCACAGTGCTCTCGGCTCAGTGCACCGATGTTCGCGTCAATATGGTGACGCCGGAACTCTTCAGGCTCTGGCCGACGCCTGAGGCGATGGCCCGGGCTGATGTGGCCGAGGTTGAAAAGATCATTCACTCGACGGGTTTCTTCAGGAACAAGGCCAGGGCCCTTCGTGATGGGGCTCGGACGCTGGTTGCCGACAATGGCGGGGAGCTTCCCCGGTCGCTCGAGGCCATGGTCGGCCTGCCCGGGGTCGGACGGAAGACCGCCAAGGTCGTTTTGGGAGAAGCCTTCAACATTCCTGCCGGAATCGCGGTGGACACCCACGTCAAACGCCTGGTCCGGCGTTTCGGACTCAGCGACGAGACCGATCCCGACAAGATTGCGCAGGAAATCGAGGGTCTGCTTCCCCGCGATCGTTGGGTCGGCTTCTCCCTGCGGGTCGTTCTTCATGGACGCAGGGTCTGCACCGCGCGCAAGCCACAGTGTGACGACTGTGTGCTTGATGGGGTGTGCCTGCAGCGGATTTAAGATACAAAGAAAGCCGATGCGGGGCAGGGGCCCCGCATCGTGACGATCGATTATTGCAAGAGGCGGCGCTGGTTCAATGCCCTGCACTCTCCTGAGCGTCGGTTCCTACTGCTTTGTGACCTCGGCATCCAGAATGATCGTGGCGTAGCGGTAGCCGGAGCCGAAATCCTTGTCCAGGGTCAGGGCGCCGGTGACGGTGACGATGTCGCCGACGGCAAACGGGGTTGCCGTGGTGACGGTCAGATCATTGGTGCCTTCGGCGGCTGAACCCGATCCGTCCTGAATGTGGAGCCAGTTGGTGCCCATGATGCCGCCGTTGTACTTGACGACCTTGCCGCTGACGACAACGGGCTTGCCCGAAAGGGCTTGACGATCGGTCCAGATCGCTGCGATCTTCAGGCCGCCCTCGGGGGTCGTGATCGTCCCGGCCTCAATACCGGCGTCCGCCGCCGTCGTGTGGCCGCCCATTGCCGGAGCGTGGTCGCTGACCATGCCGCCACCCATCCCGGCACCGTGCGGAGATCCCATCCCGCCACCGAGAGCGGCGCCCTCGGGCACGATCCGTGAAGCGAAATAGATCAGGTCGAATGACCGATCGAGAGTTTCGCTGCGGAAGTCGGCCATCGGCGATTCGATCGGCACCGTGACGCGATCGCCGACGGCGACCTCGAACTCATTGGATGCTGCCCAGATCTGCTCGGTTTCTGTTCCAAGCAGGACGTAGGGGTAGCCGCCGGCATTCATCGTTTCCAGGACCTCGCCTGAGAAAGCCTTAACTTCCGGTGCGGCAGCAGCGGCAGCGTCGGTCTGGCGTGGCGCGAGATCTGTGGCCTGGTCACCGCC
>JBDLIO010000808.1:0-1595 GCA_039714865.1 Acidobacteriota bacterium
GCCTCCCGGCCTTCAACGGCGACCATCATCACCCGACGGCGCCGTTCGGCAGATCCCAGAGCTGTTACCGCCCGGCCGTGCGAACGAGAACGATCGCCGGTTCGGACCAGTCGAAGAGTTCGGCGAGGTCCAGGGTCTCAAGGGTCTTTGCGATCTCCTCGCTCGATCCCGTGAGCACCACGTTTGACGCCTGAGAGTCCTCTTCGATGTCACCGACCAGTACTTTCTCTTCAACGAGTTTCCTGAACGCGTCGACGTTCGGCAACCAGACAATCAGCTGGCCGTCCATGACGCGAAGAAGCAGGAAACTGTATTTCGAGGGCTCGCCCGCCTGGTCCTCGAGGTCATTGAAGAAGACACGGTCGCCGATCGACGTCAGCAACCCGTCTCCGGTTTCGAGCACGAATGCTCCCTGATCCTCTTTCCACTCGGTCACTGCGTACGTCAGGTCTCCGGCGCTGTCACAATGAATCTGCAACTGGTTGCCTTCAGCACCCATCCAGGTACCGGTCAGCTCGGCACTGAGATCAGTAACGAGCGGCCGTCCGATCGGGTTGACCGACGTCACGGTCGAACAGCCGATCACGGTACACAAGGCAAGCGTTGCGGCGGCACGAATGAGAGTCTGAGTTTTCATCATGAACCAATTATAGGGTGGAATGGGCCCAACGGCAGAGGGCCGAGTTAAAACGCCTCGCCGATTCGGAAGTACCACGCATCACTGTCGTCGCCCCTGGCGTAGTCGATGCCGATATTGACGTTGTGCTCTTTCGATGCCAGGAAACGCACGCCCACCCCGTAGCTCGGCAAGGCATCGCTGAAATTCAAATTCCCGAAAGACTCCGCCAGCCATCCCCCTCCGAGGAACGCGACCGATCCCCACCGATTGGAAAAACGCCAACGCGCCTCGGCCTGCGCGGTCAGCATTCGGTCGTCCCGGTACTGGCCCGCCTCGTAGCCCCGGATCTTGTCGTCGGAACCGAGCAGGCAGATGTCGTAGAAGGGAGCATCCCCGTGGGCGGCGCATCCTGTCCCCCGAAGGGCGAGAATGAAATCCTCGGACAAACCGAAAAACTTGCTGTACTCGAGCGTGTAGAGCTGGTAGGTAAAGTCACTGGCCAGCGAGTCGTCGGCGAAAAGAGCAACAGCTTCGATGAGAGACCCAACGGCCGGGTTGAAGACGTTGTCCCTGCTGTCCCACTCCACGATCGGCCCGATGTTGGTGATTTGGCTGTCAAATTCCGGATCCGGAATCTCCCACTCAGGCGGAACGATTTCCGAGAACCTGAGCTTTGTGACTGTGTTTGCCGACCGCCCTCGCAAACCAACGTACAAATTCTCGCCGATCTCACGCAGTACCTGCAGGTAAAGGAAAGAAATATCCTGCTCAATCGGCAAGCCTCGATTGACCTCACCAGGATCATTGCCGATTTGCAACACTCTTGCAGTGTAGGCGTTTAATTGTCCCACACGATTGACTACTCTGCATCACTGGCGTGGGGCTACACAGAGACGGATGAGGGCAGAGACTTGTGTAGGCAGCCTCCTAGGGTCCTCGAGCGCAACCACTGGCTCTATGCCGCGTGGGAGTTGTT
>JBDLIO010000809.1:0-1589 GCA_039714865.1 Acidobacteriota bacterium
TTTCGGCGACCCGGAGTATCACGTTGCTCGAACTGGATTGGTCCGCTCGTTCGGTCGAACTCAGTTGGTGGTCGCGAGTGGGCCGGGATCCCATCGATCCCCTGCGGGCCGGCGCCATGGTCCGATTGCCGCTGGAGTCCAACGGGTGACCGACTTCTTCAGCGTATTGATGGCCGGGCTGG
Organism: Acidobacteriota bacterium; assembly: GCA_039714865.1. GTDB lineage: Bacteria > Acidobacteriota > Thermoanaerobaculia > Thermoanaerobaculales > Sulfomarinibacteraceae > DAOWGJ01. The sequence continues at coordinate 183 of JBDLIO010000809.1, forward strand.
CGGACAACCCGTGGTTGCAGGGCGTGGTCGCCGCCCTCGCGACCTTCGTTCTGGAGGACCCGACGACGATCGGCGCCGGCCTGCTGGTGCTTTTTCAACGGAAAGCCGGTTCGCGAAGACCTGCAGCGCATACCGGATCCCCGATTGTTTCTTCTTTCGAATTCTGGCCCCCGTGGCTCTTCTACATTCCGGTGGCACTCAAGTGGCTGCAACTGGCCGTCCGTCACCGGGGACTGCTTCTGCCGACCTCCGCAAATCCTTCGATCGAGGGGGGCGGATTCATCGGGGAATCGAAGTCGGAGATCCTGGATCTCGTGCCTTCTGGGCAACGGAGTTGGGTGGCCCGTTGGATCACGGTTGTCGGCGGGCAGGATCCGGGTGTCGTGCAAACAGCGATGCAAGAGGCAGGTTTCGACTTTCCGGTCGTGGCCAAACCGGATATCGGTCAACGAGGTGCCGGAGTTCAGCCGATTCACGGGTTGCACGATCTCCGAGCCTATACCGAGGCATTCCCTCAAGATGTGCCCTTCGTTGTTCAGGAATTCGCCGGGGGGGGCTCCCTCTCAGGTCTCCCGGAAGACCACCCGTCGGGTTTCGGTGATGTTCAGGAGGCCGGTGTCATGTGGTGGCGGAAACCGGGGGAAGATCAGGGGCTTATCAGCTCGATGACGCTCAAGGTCTTCCCGGCCCTGACGGGCGATGGACACCGGACCCTGGGAAAGTTGATCGAGGCAGACCAGAGGGCCGGCCATCTCGCCGGGGTCTACAAGAATAGGCATCGGGCGGACCTGGGCAGAGTTCTCGATTCCGGGGAGATCTTCCCCCTGGTTTTTGCCGGGAACCACTGTCAGGGCGCCGTCTTTCGGGACGGTACGGCGCTGGTGACGCCCGAGCTCGAGGCTCGGATCGAGATGATTGCGCGTTCGATCCCGGAGTTCTGGTTCGGGCGGTTCGACATCCGGTTCAACGATTTCGGCCGATTTCTCAAAGGCGAGGACTTCAAGATCATCGAGATCAACGGGGCCTCGGCCGAAGCGACTCACATCTGGGATGCCTCCATCACGCTGCGAGAAGCCTACCGGGTGCTCTTCGAGCAGTTCGACGTGCTCTTCTCGATCGGCGCGGCCAACCGGCGCCGTGGATTCGAACCACTCTCCCTCGGTCGGTTTTTTGGTGACCTGCTGGCCTACCGAAAGGTTGCGAAGGGGTATCCTGAGACGAGGTAAATCGATGCAGCCTACTCGTCATTCGGTCTTCAATCTCGGGGAACACCGGGCGCCGCTGGATCTTCTCTGGCGGGCGCCGCTCGAGCGTGTTCTCGGATTGAAGGAGTTGGACCGGCAGTACCTCGAGCTACCCGAAGGCGAATCGGTTTCAGTTTTTCTCGAGGCGGTTTTTGAGCAATTC
>JBDLIO010000810.1:0-1588 GCA_039714865.1 Acidobacteriota bacterium
TTGGATACCTGGCAGTGTCTCCCGGTTGAATGGTGTCGTTGAATGAACCCACCGGTGACCCGTCGCCATTGCGCGCGTACATCAAGAACTGGACGTTGCCGACCGAACCGGTAGGATTATTGACCCAGACTGTCGTGAACCAATCCGAGCCCGAAGCTCCCGGACCACGTCCCACCGAAGGCAGGTAGACGTCGGTACCTCCGAAACCGGCAAATGCGGCTGGAACCACAAAGGCCATCACAGCAGCCATGACGAAAAAATATCGAACCCCACGATTTCTCATGAATATTCCTCCTTTTTTTTCCGGCTATCCAGCTCATATCCTATCATTCACCCCCACCAGCGGGAGGGTCGTTTGGTTCGCGAAAATTCTCTGTCCCGACGCAGGGACGGTCGATGAAGCGCAACCATATCGCTTTTCTGTTATACTCTGCGCCTTCGCGGGCGTGTGGCCCTGTCGTGAGTTCACACCAGTAGCCCTCTTGTTAACCGACTCGGTGTGACCGCCCACGACCAACACCACTGGAAAAACCCAATGACTGAAACGACCTTTGCGGATGTTCCCGCAGGCCTTGGCCCCGTCCTCGCCAATCGCGGCTTCACTGAACTGACCCCAATCCAGACCGAAATACTCAATCCGGATCTCGCCGGCCGCGATCTTCGCATCTCGTCACAGACCGGCTCCGGCAAGACCGTGGCCCTGGGGCTGGTTGTGGCAGAAGAAGTCGCCGCAGCAGTCAACCTGGACAACCACGGTCCCAACCGCGCGCGGCCTTCGGTGGTTCTGGTCGCCCCTACCCGGGAGTTGGCGGTGCAACTGGCCGAGGAATTGACCTGGCTTTTCAAACCCCTCGGCGCCACTGTTGTGTCACTGACGGGCGGCACCTCCCTGGGGCTCGACTTCCAGCAACTCAAACGCAACCCACAGATCCTCGTGGGCACTCCCGGGCGGATGCGCGACCACCTCGAGCGGGGCAGCCTGCTGCTCGACCGTGTCAGCGTGGTCGCCCTTGACGAGGCCGACGAGATGTTGGCCATGGGCTTCGAAGAAGAGGTTGCGGCCATCCTCGAGGCGACGCCTGAGGACCGGCGCACCCACCTGGTCTCGGCAACATTTCCACCGTCAGTTCGGTCGGTAGCGGCACGCCACCAGCACGATGCAGTGATGGTCGCCGGCACGGCTCCCGGCGAGTCCAACTCCGATATCGAGTTCAAGACGATGGTGGTGGCCGAAAAACAGCGGCTGTCTGCCCTGGTCAACGTGCTCCTGATGGAGCCCGACGCCAAGACCTTGATCTTCGTTCGCACCCGAATGGACACCACCGGATTGGCGGACGCACTTGCCGATCTCGGATTTGCAGCCCGACCCCTGTCCGGCGACTTGAATCAGCGCGAACGAACCGCCACCTTGAACGCTTTCCGGAGGGGCCAGACGCCGATTCTGGTGGCCACCGATGTCGCAGCCCGAGGGCTGGACGTTCAGGACATCGCCCAGGTCATCCACGTGCACCTGCCCGACAACGCAGAGGTTCTGACCCATCGCAGCGGTCGCACCGGCCGCGCCGGACGCAAGGGCCTTTGCCTGATC
>JBDLIO010000811.1:0-1588 GCA_039714865.1 Acidobacteriota bacterium
GGATTATGTCCTCGGTATTCCCTGCGAACGTCGCATCGCCAGTGGAACCGTAATGAATAAGCAACCGAATAATCATTACTGAACGGCATGGGGGCCGGGCACAGCCCGGCCCTCATGCTTTTTGAACAAAAGATCAAAAAAGGAGAGAACGATGAGACACTTTGTTTGGGTTTCCGTGCTTCTTGTTGCCTTCGGCGCCATTGCCGACGATGGCGAAATGTTGCGCCGAAATATTCCCAGTACCCCTGAGTTGGATTCCGAACACGCTGCTCTCAAAATGATGCCGTTCTACGTTCCGGCACAGAACTCGGAAGGAGAACTCCTGACGGAGGGAATCGAATACCTCGATTTTGATGAGGTCTTGGTTGAGACCCGCACTGATGCCAGACCCCTGGTCGCCACCTACCAGGACGGCCACGTCGACAGCATCGAAGGCATCGGTTTCAAGGGTCACGGCCAGCGGGACGCGTTCGCCGCAGTCAGCCTGGATGACGGCCAGACGTGGAAAAGGAAGAACCTCTCCAACTCCGGCGACCTCAGCTCGTTCAGTATCAAGGTCAAGAAAAAGTGGCTGCCCTACCCCGGTGACGTCGTGACGATGTTCACCGCCGTGGAGAACAACAAGGTGCTGGTCACCTGGGCCAGCCGCTACTGCCAGGGCGGAGATCCAACCTACGCGTTCACCGACGAGGAAAAGGACATACTGGTCGCCTACGACGACACTCTGGCCTCGGGCCTGGTGACCGTCGACGGGATCGATTACCGCCTCTATCTGGACGATCTCTTCGGAGTCGGTGGCTCGCAGAGTTCCTCCGACTTCGCCGACGAGGGTTACCCTGAAGTCGGCGAGGTGCCCTTCAGCTGTTTGTGGGCGGCACGGGGCACGCTCGAGCTGGATTCGGTCACCGGTCTTCATGATGTCGTCTGGCGCAAGGCAGAGCGATTGACCTCCGGACGGCGCGACGTCAACCGGGTCGAGACCGCCTGTGAACCGGGGGCCGGGTGTGTCATCACCTGGCAGGAAGACCCCGATGGCCTGCGGCCCGGCGAGGGCGAAGGTCCCGGTGAAGGCTGGTCGGGTGCAATCGCCCATCACCAGACCGACATCTGGTACTCCTACATCGACTGGGATCACTTTGATCTCGTAGATGGCGACGACGGCAACCCCATTCCTCTGGTCGATTACATCTCGGATACCGAACCCAAGGTCGGCATCCCGATGTCCATCCCGGTGCGCCTGACCGACAACGCGATGTGCACCTATATCACCGAACCCAACGTGCCGGGTTACAGCCCCTATTGTGTCGCCGACCTCGACGAGAGTGGAGGACTGGATGCATGTGAGACTCAGACGGATCTGACGATCACCGATATCGTGACCGGTGATCAAACGACCATCGTCAACGTCTGCGTCGCTGAAGACGGGCGATTGATGCGGGGCAATACCGCGTCGACGCGCGCCCGACTCAACCTGAGGGGCTACGACGTGGACGGCCACGGAATCTACGACAGTGCGTGGGTCATCACCGCCTACGAGGAGAGCAAGGGTCTCGGTGAGGAGGAAGTCGATGCCGCGATCGAGGCCGGC
>JBDLIO010000812.1:0-1585 GCA_039714865.1 Acidobacteriota bacterium
CGGTCGAAGACTCCCTCTGCCCCCGCAGTCCAAAGTCAGGCTTCGATGGCTTTGCCGCCGACGTGGAAGCCGATGAGGCGGCGGTCTTCGGGTTCGACTTTCTGTGTGTAGCAGAGGATCTGGAAGCTGGCCTGGTGGGAGATGAACATGCAGGGGGCGTCGTTCACGGTGCCCTCGACGACCACGCTGGAATGGCCGTCCTCGCCGACCGACCAGACATCGACGGAGGCCCCGTTGGGCAGGAGGGCGAGGATCACGGGTTGTTCATCGTCCGGCAGGTGTTCGCGCCACTTCGAGACACGGTGGGCGAGGCGCCGGACGAATTCTCCGGCCGACTCGAAGCGGTGGTGCTGTTCCTCGGGCATGTGGGCCAGGATTTCCTGGATATTGGGCATCCCGGTGACTCCCGGCAGGGTCAGGTAGGGCTGGCGCAGCTGGGTGTCGGGCTTGTTGTTATCTTCGGAGTTCATGGGTCACAGTGTTTTTCGATGACGGCGTAGGCGTTGTGATTGTGGATCGACTCGAAATTCTCGGCCTCGACACGGTACCAGGTGATGGTGTCGTGGGCATTGGAGCGGGCGGCCACGTTGCGGACGACATCCTCGACGAAGACGGGATGATCGTAGGCCCGCTCATTGACGGCCTTCTCGTCGGGACGCTTCAGGAGGCTGTAGAGTTCGCAGCTGGCCGAGCGTTCGACCAGGGCGATGAGGTCCTCGATCCAGACCGGTTCCCGGAAACGCACCGAGTAGGTGACCAGTCCGCGCTGGTTGTGGGCGCCGCGCGCGCTGATCGCCTTCGAGCACGGGCAGAGGGTGGCGACGGGCACCAGGACGGTCACCATGAAGTCGATGGCCCCGTCTTCCCCGGCCTCCACTTCGAACCGCACCTCGTAGTCCACCAGGCCGGTCTTGCGGGTCACGGGGGCGGCTTTCGCCCGGAAGAAGGGGAACTGGAACTCGACATGGGCGCGGCGGGCGTCAAGGCGGGCGAGCAGTTCGCGTGGCAGGGCAGTCATGGAACGCACATCGAGGAAATTGCCGTGGGCATTAAGCAATTCGACGAAGCGGCTCATGTGGGTGCCCTTGTAATGGTGGGGCAGATCGACGGCCAGCGAGACGGTGGCGACAGTGCGTTGGGCTTCGCCGCCCTTGTGCCGCACCTCCACGGGAAAGCGCAGGGCTTTCACGCCGACGCGATCGATCGCGATCCTGCGGTCGTCCCGCTCGTTTTGTGTATCCTTGAGCTCCTGCATTGGGATTGGCGGCCGGTCGGGATATGAAACGGGCTTGCCCCTGCGAGAAGGACAAGCCCGGAAGTTGATTCGGCAGTCCTTCGCTCAGGGAAGGATATTCACGGAGCGGGCGCGCTTGATCTCCCGGCTGATCTTGCGGTGCATTTTGGCCGACACCCCGGTCACCCGGCGGGGAAGAATCTTCCCCGTCTCGGAAGTAAACTTCATGAGCACCTCCGGGTTCTTGTAGCTGATCCGGTCGAGGGTGAGGTCGAGGCGCGTGCGCGGCATCGGTCGGTTGGCCTTGCGAAAGGCAATCCGACGCTCCTTGGTTTTCGGTTCGCTTATCAT
>JBDLIO010000813.1:0-1584 GCA_039714865.1 Acidobacteriota bacterium
TTTCGCAGAATGAGTGAGTGAGGCGTACCCGACGGTACGTTGATTGAGCGAATTCAAGAAAACGTCGAAGATAACTGTGTATTTCGCGCCGCAGCAGATCACCGGTGAGAAGGTCGGGTTAGCCCCGAAAGGACAAACCGCTACATCGGGAACGATAAAGGGCACGGGCTCGGGCTCGGGCAGAGCGCGGCCCGGTTCTGATACCGGTTTCGTCGGAATGGCCGGAGCCGAAGGGGATGAACTGCAGTTGAGATGGATGTTTGGGGGGTGTTGGGGACCGCCACAGTGTTGCCACATGCTGCCCTGAAAAGACCTCAGCAGGCCACCTGAGAGCCACTTCGGTGCGCCACCTTTGTAGATAGAGCCGAGATACACAGGGAGGCAAATATGAAACGCAGATTTTGGTTAGTGGCGGTGTTGAGCCTTTTGTTGACGGGTGGGGTCCACGCCCAATCCGAGGATTGCCGGGATCCCCAGGCGGTGTCCCCGGAGACCGTAAGGCAAGCCGGGCTCCTTTTGCAGTCGGGTGATGGTGGGACCTTTGCCCGAGCGCCGGTCCAGGCGACCGACGTCGAGATCTCCATCCGCGGTCTCCTGGCGGAGACGGTTGTGGTCCAGCGTTTCTCCAACCCAACCGAACGGTGGCTGGAGGGCGTCTACGTCTTTCCCCTGCCGGCCAAGGCGGCGGTCCACTCGATGCGGTTGGTGATCGGGGAGCGCATCATCGAGGGACGGATTCAGGAACGAGAAGTGGCGAAGAAAACCTATGCTGCGGCCAAACGAGAGGGCCGGAAGGCGTCCCTTGTCGAACAGGAAAGGCCGAATATTTTCACGACCTCGGTCGCCAACATCGGACCGGGTGAGACGGTCGAAGTTCGGGTCGAGTACCAACAGACGCTGGTGTTCGACCAGGGGGAATTGGAACTCAGATTCCCGATGGTCGTCGGGTCCCGATTCATGCCGGACAGTGGGACGGAGACAGGATCCGGCGGGACCGGGTGGGCCTTTGACACCGATCAGGTCCCCGATGCTTCCCGGATCTCGCCTCCGGTTGCTCTGGAGGCCGAGTCAACGCTCAATTCGGTAACCCTCGCCGTGACCCTCGAAGCCGGTTTTCCGTTGGCGCGGCTGGTGTCTCCCTACCACCCGGTCCAGATTTCGAGACCGGATGACCGACGTCATGTGATTGAATTGGACGGTCCCGTGCGGGCAGATCGAGACTTCGTCCTGCGCTGGGCCCCCGAGGCCGGGCGCCAACCGAGGGCGGCGGTGTTCACCGAAGAACTCGACGGCGAGTACTTCGTTTTGGCAATGGTCGTACCACCGGCTGAGGAATTTGCCGAGTCCGTGCGCCTGCCGCGAGAGACGATCTTCGTCATCGACACCTCGGGATCGATGGGTGGCGCCTCGATCGTTCAGGCTCAAAATGCGTTGGAATTTGCGCTGGAGCAGCTGGATCCGCAGGACTACTTCAACATCATCGAATTCGATTCGAACTTCACCGTGCTGTTCCCCGAGAGCCGACCGGCCATGCCCGCAGCGATCGACGAGGCCAAGGCGTGGGTCGGGAGGCTGAGGGCCGAC
>JBDLIO010000814.1:0-1579 GCA_039714865.1 Acidobacteriota bacterium
CTCTGAACACCGACTTTCACTATAGGGCCGCCCTGCTCGAAGACGGCCTCCACCTCGATGTTGGTGATCTCAATGCTGAACTCACCGATCTGAGGCTTTCGACACCAGGCAAGAATCTCGGCCATTTGACCGTCGAGAGCATCTCGGTCACCGATCTCGGCACCGCCTGGCCGAGCCAGGACATCCACGGGGAATCCATCGTCATTTCCGGGGTGGAAGCCTTTGGATCCCTCTCGGAAGACCGCGTCCCGTTCTGGAGAGGCCTGATTCCCGAACCGACCCAGGAGAAGATCGTCGAGACCTACGAGTCCGTCAAGGACCAGATCCACCTGACGGCCTCGCTCGGCCGGTTCGAACTGCATGACACCAAAGCCACCTTCGAAGACCGGAGCCAAAACCCTCCCGTGATCATCGAAACCGGCGGCGCGAACGTCGTCGTCACGGACATCTCCACCGACGAAGGTTCATTGTGGCCGTTCGAAGCAAAGACAACGCTGCTTGGAGAAGCATCGATCAGCGCCACGGGCAGTTGCGGCGCCCGCCCCATCAACCTGCAGGCCCAATTCAACGCCGAGGATATCGACCTCAGCCGGCTGCAAACCTACCTCGCCCTGATCGCTCCAATCGAACTGCGGTCCGCGGTGATGCGCGCTCAAGGGGCAGTTTCCGCATCGACGGCAGATGGAGAGATGGCGGCATCCTTCGAAGGCTCGTTTGGCCTCGCAGACTTCAGGTTCAGGGAGACTCTTTACGACAACGACGTGCTCGACTGGACGGATCTCACCGTCGACGGCATCAAGGCTCAACTCCAGCCGATGTCCCTGGATATCGCCACCATCGGCATCGACGGTGCCGGCCTCGGGATAACGATCACACCGGAGGGTTCCATCAACCTGCTCGACCTGGTCGACACCGTGAAGGAACGCCTGGCGCCCGAGGGAAGCCAAGAGAGTGCCCGGGAACCCGGTGAAGAAAAGAACTCGCCGGCCCTTCCGCCGGTGCGCGTGGCCCGTATTCTGCTCGAAGGTTGCTCCGGCACTCTGACCGACCAGACGTTTGACGAACCCTTCGTCATGGGGCTCAGCGGTCTCGAGGGAACGATCACCGGCGTAGCGACCCAATCGAAAGCCGCAGCAGAGGTCGAACTCGGCGGCACGATCGACAGTGGCGGGAGTCTGACGGTCAAGGGTCAGATCGACCCCCTCGACGTCACCCGTTTGACCGACCTCGATATCGACCTTCGCAGGATCATCATGCCACCTCTGTCTCCGATGTCGGTCAAGTTCATCGGGCACGGCCTGACTGATGGCGATACCGACCTTGATCTGGATTACACCATTTCAGACGGCGATCTGGTCGGCGCCAACCACATCGAGGCGGACGACCTCGAGCTGGGGGACAAGGTAGACGATGAGGGCATGCTCAACCTCCCATTCAAGCTGGGAGTTTCCCTGCTCAAGGACAAAGAAGGCCGCATCACCCTGGACATCCCTCTTGAGGCCGACCTCAGTGACCACGAACTCGAAATGAGCGCTGTCATCAAGTCCGCGGTCAAGGAGGTGGTCTCCGAACTGGTCAA
>JBDLIO010000815.1:0-1573 GCA_039714865.1 Acidobacteriota bacterium
AACGAGATCAAGGCCCCGGCCGACGGCGAGATCGTGGACCTGCGGGTTCAGCCGGGTGACACGGTCACCGCGGGCGCCGTGTTGATGATCGTCAAGTAGTCGGCCGCGAGCCGGCGGTCTCCGCTTCAGTCGTCGCCCCTGCTCGCCTGGTTCTCACGGGAATCCACCGGAACACCATTAGGGCCTTTCGGCCCTGATTGCCATTCCCGCCCTCCGAATACGGTTGCGATGGAGGAGGGCGACCGAAACGGGAGGAATGGAACCATGAGACGATGGATGATCGTCTTGGTCATCGCCGCGCTTGCCGTGGCGATAGTTGCGCTGCCGAGTGCTGCGAAAGAGCGGGACTTACCCGATCCGATCAACCTCGAGGGCTACGTCGCTTACGGAGCGATCGAAGCACGCACGGGGGAGTATGCGGGTGGGCCTGTCCTGTGGCCTGTACCTGTACCTTGGGATCACCTCATGGACCCGGCCTACAACCGATGTGCGGTCGCATCAGCCACTCTGACCTGGATCGAGAAGAACACGGCGCTGCTGGACACCGTCGAGTTGTGTCCCCCTTGGCGAGGTCCTCTTCCATCCCCCACGGAGCATCACAAGATCGTGCACATCACCCACGGTGGTGCGGTCAAGATGAGCCCGGCCCCAGGGCCGGTCATGTGGCCGATGCTCCCGAAGATGACTGGATGCGACCTCAATGGGACGTTCCCGATTTACCACGGCCACTTCGACGGTGAGCACTTCTACGCGGCTGCTCACTACAACAGCATCTGCGACGGTGGAACGGGTTGGTCGAAGTTCGGCATCTCGGCAGAGAGCGGTCCGATCCACGTTACCTACGAATTCAGCCTCGACGTCGTCGGCGACTGACCACAACCAGAACTGATTCGTTGTGGGCGGGCCTCGTGCCCGCCCACAACTTCGCCTGCCCCCCCCACAACATGTCCCCCGGCAGTCAGGCCGGAACCACGCGCTTCTTCCTCCCCCTCCGGGGGGGGGTGTCGGGGACGAGGGGGCTGACGGAGGGGGTCAAGCAGCTCCAGTCGAAGACCGAGAGGTCCATTCCCGCTCAGGAGGGCTCTCGCTTCTGTTCGTCGGCAGAAACGATTCGGTGGAGCCGGTTGGCGCTATCGTCGGTGGGCGAATAGGCGAACCCCAGGGAGTGGCCATGACTGAGCCAGAATCGTACGAACCGGACTACGCGTCGTCGGGAGAGACCGGCGCAGAACTCATGCCGCGATTCCTCGCGCGCTTGATCGACTCGATCATCATCATGGTGGTGATGCTCCCGATCTCCTTCATTGCCGGCATCGGCATGGGAATCGACAGCATCGGATTCAGCATCGTCATGACGCTGCTGGTCATCGCCTATTTCGCATTCATGGAGTCGTCCCAGGGCCAGACAGTCGGGAAGATGCTGCTCAAGGTCAAGACGGTCGCACCCGACGGTGGGAAGCCGTCGCTTGAGGCGGCGCTCAAGCGCAACGCCTGGTACCTGCTGGGGATCATCCCCTTCATCGGCGGCCTGGCCCAGCTCGCCGTGGTGATCTACATCGCGGTGACGATCAGC
>JBDLIO010000816.1:0-1573 GCA_039714865.1 Acidobacteriota bacterium
AGTCGGCGGCCCATGACCAACGCCTGGAAGATCGATGACGGCGCCGCCGTCAGCAAGAACCAACTTCTCTTCCAATTCGACGCGACCGATTTCAACCGAGAACTGGAAACCGGCCGAACCGACCGGCGAAAGAGCGGCTACGAAATTGACAATGCGCAGACGCAACGTCAAACGACGCTGTCAAAACTGACCGCGGACGCCGACCTTGCCTCCAAGGAGTTGGAGGTGTCCCGGAATTATCAATCGACCGACGAGCAGGTCTATTCGAAACTGGAGATCCTCGAAAGTGCCATCGACACACGGCTTGCGGCTGAAAGGAAAAGCCACGCCGAAACGTCTTTCGACATCCAGGGGCAACTGGCCGCCGCCGACATCGAGCTGTTGGAGATTGAGGGCCGCAAAGCCGACCTCAAGATCGAGATGGCTGAGGACGCCCTTGACGAACTGGAGATCAGGGCGCCCCACGAAGGCATCATCGTTTTCGAGAGGAATTGGCAGGGGCAGACGGCGAAGATCGGTGAAGTCTGCTGGCCGGGCCAAACCCTCGCCGGCCTCCCTGACCTCGAAACACTCCAGGCTGAGGTCTGGGTCCTGGAAGCCGATGCCGGGGGCATCAAGCCCGGCAACCCGGTGGTCGTCACCGTTGAGAGCCGGCCCGAAAGGCCTTTCGAGGGTGTCGTCAGCTCCATCGACCCGATCGCCCAACGCAGGGTCCGCTGGGTCCCGGTTCAGTACTTCCGTGTGGTTGTCGAACTGTCCGAGACCGATCTCGGCGTGATGAAACCCGGTGCCAGGGTCAAGGCCGAGATCGTCACGGCCGACCTCGAAGAGGCCCTGACCGTGCCGCGGCAAGCGGTCGGTACCGAAGACGGAAAACCAGTGGTATGGCGACTCGACCACGGCGAGTTCAAAGAGGTTCCGGTGGAATTGGGCCCTGCCTCGGTCAGCCGGGTCGTCATCGCTTCCGGCCTGGAACCCGGAGATCACATCGCCCTGCGGGAACCGACGATCCCTTCGGACAACGACCTCCTGAAGAACGACACCAAACCACTGATGGGAAACGGATCATGACCTTCGCAGACGCTCTTCGCAGCGCCGCGGCCAATCTGGCCGGCCACCCCCTGAGGTCAGGCCTGACGATGCTGGGAATGATCTTCGGGGTCGGAGCGGTCATCGCCATGTTGTCAATCGGAGAAGGCGCCGAGAGGCAGGCGATGGAGATGATCGAACGGCTTGGCGTGCGAAACGTCCTGGTACGAAACGCCGACCTGCGCCAAGAAGAGTTGGAGGAGATCAGGGAGACCTCGCCGGGCGTCTCTCCCCGGGATGCCACGGCGATTCTCGACGCCGTACCCGGCGTTGAAGCGATCAGCATGCGGACGACGATCGACCCGTACTCGATCCACGCCGACGCCAACATCACATCGGCGCAGGTTCACGGCGTTGGGTGGCGGCACAACGAACTGACCGCCCTGGATGTCGTCGAGGGACGGTTCATCGACCCCATCGACGAGGCGACACACGCACAGGTTTGCGTCTGAGGGCGAGGCCCCAGAGTTCTTCTCTTTTGCCC
>JBDLIO010000817.1:0-1570 GCA_039714865.1 Acidobacteriota bacterium
GTCGCGGGAGGATTGCTGGGCCGTGACATGAAACCGGAGGATCTCTGATGAGCCGAATTCTCGTTCTTGGCGCCGCTCCGCTCCCGTTTGAGCCTCGAGAGCGCCAGTACGCGCCAAATCTGCGAACCTGGCATTTCACGAAACCCCTGGTTGGAGATGGACACGAGATCCGACTGGTAGCGGGCCGTGTTCCCAATACCTATCCTGACGATGTGGATGATGTCATCGTTCAATCTGACAGAGGCTTCGAATACGTTTCGGTTGTCGGTTCTCTATTTCAAAACGCGGCGTATATTCAGCAGCACTGCCAGGAATTTCAGCCGGACGCAATCCTGGGGGTCAATACTCATCCGTCATCGCGGGCGGTCAGCATCGATACCGACAAGCCGATCTGGTGTGATCTGAACGGGTGGGTAATGGCGGAGGCCCAGGCGAAGTGCAGGGTTTACGGTGACGATCGGTACCTCTCTCATTTCTGGAAGATGGAACGGGAGATCCTGGATCGGGCTGATGTCATCTCGACGGTTTCTGATGCCCAGGCGTTTGCGACTGTCGGTGAATTGGCGACCCGGGGTCGTCTGGCCAAGGAGAATTTCGGCTACAACTTCGTCCATACGATTCCCAACGCTCTCTCGGAAGTTGAATTCCGGCATGATTCTCGTGTTTTCCGTGGTGGGTTGGTCCCGGAAGGGGCATTCGTTGTCTTATGGGCCGGCGGCTACAACACGTGGACCGACGTGGATTTACTGTTTGAGGCATTGACCGCCGCGATGGAGGCGATTCCAGACCTCCATTATGTTTCGACCGGTGGTGTGATCGAGGGGCATGACGAGCTGACATTCAACAGGTTTCTCGAACGGATCCGGAGCAGTGAGTTTGGCGACCGATTTCATTTTGCCGGTTGGGTTCCCACCGCCGACGTGCCCAGCTACTACTTCGAAAGCGATCTCGGAATCAACGTTGACAGCGACAACTACGAAACGGTATTCGGGGCACGCAACCGTCTCAACGAGTGGCTCAAGGTGGGTCTGCCGGTGCTCACCACCTCTGGGACGGAAATCAGTAAGATCCTTGCTGACAACCATCTGGGACTGACGTGTCCCTCCGGTGACACGGCCGCCTTCGGCGAACGATTGATCTGGGCAGCTCGAAATCGAGAAGATCTCAAGAAGATGGCCGAGAAAGCGCAGGCCTTTGCGCTGGAGCAGTTCTCCTACGGGCGGACAACCGAACCTCTTCGCGAGTGGGCGCGGAGTCCGATGCGGGCGCCGGACAAGGCGGTTCGTGTCGAGTTTCAGGATATTGACTTTTACAGCCAGCAACCTGAAAAGGCCGACCTCGAGCACAGACTGATGCACGCTCAGGAACAGCTTGGCGAACTCGAGGCTCAGCGCAACGAGGCCAGGCATCAATTGGGGGTCATTCATCAATCCAAGATGTGGCGACTCTGGATAGGGACCATTGCCGTCCGGCGTTGGTTGCTTCGGCCCCTGGAGTTCTTCAGGATCCGGTGATTGAGGACCAGCGTTCGCCGGTGCTGCTTTCAAACCCATCGAAAAAGAGCAGGCCG
>JBDLIO010000818.1:0-1561 GCA_039714865.1 Acidobacteriota bacterium
TTTTCCGCGATGTCCAGCTTGGCCAGAATCTTGATTCTCGACGAAATGGCGTCTTTGAGCTTGAGCGGGGGATTCATGATCTCGTACAAAATGCCGTCAATGCGAAAACGAACCCGAAAACTCTTCTCGTAGGGTTCGATGTGAATGTCGGAGGCGGCTCGTTTGAGTGCATCGGTCAGAATCAAATTGACCAACCGGACGACTGGTGCTTCGTCCGCCGATGCCTCGAGGTCGGCAACATCCAGCTCTTCCTCTTCCTCCAGGACTTCGAGGGAGGTTTCGTCGACGGTCGAAAGGTCGTCCATTACTTTTTTCAGCTCGATCGCGTGGGTCGTGCCGAAATACTTGTCAATCGCTTCCCGCAGTGCTTCCTCAGACGCCACAACAGGCTCGACCCGGTAGCCTGTGATGAAGGTGATGTCGTCCATTGCGAAGACGTTCGTCGGGTCACTCATGGCGACGGTCAAAGTCGCACCGGTCTTGGACACCGGGATGAACTCGTACTTCCGGGCAACATCGGCCGGGATCAGTCGAATGATGGAGTCATCGATGTCGAAATGACGGAGGTTGATCGACGGAACGCCATACTGCTGAGACAAACAGTCCAGAATGTCCTCTTCGCTGACAAAGTCCCGCTTGACCAGATGTTCACCGACTTTCCCGCCGGCCTGTTTTTGGTCTTCAAGGGCCTTTTCCAGCTGATCTTTGCTGATCAACTGTGCTTTGAGGAGAAGTTCTCCGATCTTCAGTGACATTGACTCACCGCCCGTTCAGTCTGATTCCTCTCGAATTGTAACACCAGCCAGGAGCGCAATAGGCATTGTTCGTTGTGATCAGGAGTCGTTCGAGCCTCCGAGGAGTTGAACAACGCTCTTTTCGATCTCTTCGGCCGATGGTATGGGTCCCGGATTGACGCCGGCCGACTGAGGGCGAACGTGCTTTGGCAGCTCTGCGCCGGAGAGGACTGCGGTCCGAGGGCCCAGGGGCCCGTTGCGTCGCCAATCGGTTGTCAAGAAAATGCCGAGTGTCGGCGTTTCAATACTGGCCGCCAGGTGAACCGGTCCGGTGTCGGCGCCGACGACGACCGAGGCGCCGCCCAGCAGGACCGTCAGTTGCTCGAGGGTGGTTGGCGGGGCCACCTCGGCTGCCCCATCGGAGGCAATGACGACGGCCTCGGCTCTCTCCAATTCCCCCGGGCCCCAGGCGACCAGAACATCAAGATCCCGAGATGCCAGCCGGCGGGCCAGATCACCGAGCACATCCGTGCTCAGAACTTTTGAGGGATGCCCGGCCCCGGGCAACAGCACGGCGTACGGCGAGGACCTCCGAATCTCCGGGCAGCGTTCGTTTGACTGCGCCAAGAGCCAGCGCCCGTCCGGCGCAGGTGTCTTGAGTCCGGGCTGGGCGTCGATGGCTCTGACGAGCATGGAGTTTGTGGCGACGACGTGGGGTTGTTCCCGGGCGCCAGGCAGGACGCGGGTGTAGGCCAGGCCGGGCAGGAGTTCGCGCCGCCACGGCCTGGCCAAACCGACCCGCTGGGCGGCGCCTGTCCATCGGGTGA
>JBDLIO010000819.1:0-1559 GCA_039714865.1 Acidobacteriota bacterium
GTTGACCGCCAGCCTGGCCGAGGACCTCCGCACCAGCCCGGGTCCGGCGTTGGCCAACGTCGGCCGGTCTCTGGCCCAGGACGAACTCAATCTCCTGCCTTCGATGCCTTTGGCGCCCTCCTTGGCCCTCTTCGGTCAGAGTCGCCGCGCCTGGATTCTGACGGTCTTGAATATCTACGTGTTGCCGGCGTTATTGCTGGGCCTTTGGGCCGTGTGGCGGTGGGGAGAACGCCCCGATAATGATTGGAATCAGGGGGTCAGCGCGTTGGTCTGGGTTGCGACGATCTTCCTGTTTGCACCCCTGTGGGAACCACTGGCGCTGGGGTATCTCGATATCGGAGGTCTGGTGCTGATCTTTGCCGCTCTTGGCCTCGCATTGGGAGAGGTTCCGGAACAGCGGAGAGAGGCGCTCCTCCGAGCGCTGGCGGTCGGTGTCATGGTCGCAGTGTTGTTGATCTTCCGGCGATGGTACGCCTTTTGGTCCGTCAGTTTTTGCATTGTGGTCGCCCTTGGCACCCTGATTGCGGTCCTCCGTGCCCGGAAGACGGGACATTCACCGGTCGAAACCCTGCGCCGACCCATCTTCATCGGGGCGGGGGTCATCGGCACGCTGGCGTTGTTGGTCGGCCCGAGATTGGCGACGATGGCCGGTACCGACTACGGCGATCGTTTCATCCACTACAAGATTCATTCTTCGGTCTGGGCGGAGTTATGGGCCCTTGTGGGGCAATTTGGCCTGTTGCCCCTCGGGGTGGCGGTCGCAGGCGCTCTGGTGCTCTTGAGGTCGGAGAAGACTCGGTGGTTTGCGGCTGGACTGATAATGCAGCTGGTGGTGATTGCTGCGCTCTTTCGACGGGTCCAGGATCCGACGCCTCAGCACTGGTACCTGCTGCTCCCCGGACTGATGGTCCTGACCGCCGGGGGTTTGACGGCCTGGCTGAGTTCGGCCGAACCGGCAGCACGTCGTTCGGGTGTGGCCGTGGTGCTGGTCGCCGGATTGTTGGTGACGTCTCAGGTCTTCGGTTGGGTTTCGGTGGCGCCGTCGCCCTTGATGCCCACGGTGAGAGTGACGCCGAAGGCTCGAGGCGATCTGGCGGAATTCGAGCGCATGATGGCGTGGCTTGACGGCCGCGTGGAGATGGGGGCCGAGTGGGTCTACGTTCTTGCCGCGACCGGGGCCGTGTCCGACTCGTCTTTGGGTTTCAGTAATTTTTCACTGGGGACCCGATTCCGGTCTCCCGGGCATGTATTGATGACAGCCCAGGTCGATCGGCGTGACGGATTCCCCGATGGGTTGCTGCTCGCCGATGTCGTCGTCGTGCCCTCACCCGTCGCCGTGCGAGGGAAGGGTGAGACGCAACGGGTTGTTGCGGTGCCGGCTCAGGACTTTCTCGAAGGCGGTGGGGTTGCCGAAGCCTTCGTCCGGCTCGACGAGGTCTTCACCTTTGACGATGGTGTGACGGCGATTGTCTTCGAACGACTGCGATCCAACACCACTGCGGAAATTCAGGCCTTCAGCGACCAATTGAAGGTCTACTACCCCGACCGACCCGAGGTTT
>JBDLIO010000820.1:0-1558 GCA_039714865.1 Acidobacteriota bacterium
CCAGATTTCGGCCGGCCTGGTCGATACTGAAGGTGTCATGAAATTCCATGATTGAATGATCGAGGGATCCACCGCTGAAGGTGTAGTAGGGCATTTCACCGAAGATCTGAATCCGATCGGTGATGCCATAGTGAACCCCGAGATTCAAGAGTCCGATCCCGCCGTCAAAGCAGAAAAGATCACCGTCGGCGCTCGCCAGGATCCCCTGAAAATCACTCTCCGACAGCGGTTCCGGCACGGCCCGGTTCTCCAGGTATTTCTTGACGGAGTTACTCATCAAGAAGATGTTGGCCAGTGAGTAGTGACTCTCAAGTCCCCATCGGCCCTTTCCGATCAACGATGCCGAGGAAGGCATGAATCCCAACGTCAGAACAGCAGGAGGGGTCATGTCCCGGATTCGCAAGGGCCCAGGTGGACCACAGGCCTCTTGGCCGCTCAGCAACGACGGCGCCAGCAGCAACAGCCAGACGAGGACACCGACGACTCGCCCGGTTTTCATGACATCACCGGCAGTGATGCCCTGCCCCGTGCTCGTCATCGCCATGACTGCAGCTGGAGTCCCCGGTCTGCAGGTTGCCGGCCAAAAATGCTTCGGCGGCCTCCCGGGGGGACACGCTGGGCGCGCCGAGCACCACCTGGATCCCCCGCTGCTCGAAAAGCTGAATAGCCCTGGGGCCCATGCCGCCGGTGATGACGACCGAACCGCCCACCTCGGCGATCCAGGCCGGCAATACGCCCGGCTGGTGTGCCGGAGGCACCTCTGTTCTCTCGGTCTCGATATTTCCGGCCTCGGAATCAACATCAAAAAATGTATAGGTCCGGCAGCGCCCGAAGTGCTGACTTAATGTCTGCCCGTTGGTTGGTATCGCAATGATCATGCAAGAGCCTCCTGTTGGTGATGAGACGGTAACGTCTCAACCGCGCCTCTAGTGTCTTCGGCAATGACCGTGTGGAGCCTGTTGTGTATATGACGAAGGGCCTTGCCGACATCAGTGCCGGCGTCGATGGGCACGACGCCCTCCCGCTGAGCCTTGGGCACGGCCTCGTCGTAGGGAATCGTTCCGAGGACCTCGACCCCTTGTGCCTCGAGCTCAGCGGTCAGAGAGGCCACCAGGTCCGGATTGAGGTCAGCCTTGTTGATGACGACCGCGGCGGGAATACCAAAGTGTCCGGCCAGCGCGAGAACCCGGTGCAGATCAGAAATGCCCGGGGGTGTCGGCTCGGTGACCAGGAGGACCAGATCAACCCCTGTCACCGCCGAGATCACCGGACAACCGGTCCCCGGGGGACCATCGATCAGCAGCATCTCCGCCTCGTTCTGACGGGCCGCGTCACCCGCGACTTTTCGGACCTGGGTCACCAACCGCCCCGAATTCTCACCGCCGACACCCAGACGTGCGGAGGCCAACGGACCGATGTCGCTCGACGCCAGGGTCCACTCTCCGGTGACGTCGTCATGCATCGAAAAGGCCTCACTGGGACATACCAGCGTGCACACGGCACAGCCTTCACACTTCAAAGGATCCACCTCGACGACAGGAAAAATCTCCCCATCGAC
>JBDLIO010000821.1:0-1553 GCA_039714865.1 Acidobacteriota bacterium
TGGGTAACCGACGCGCGCGATTGCACCCATTCATCTTCCCCCCCTGCGTCTTTGCACCTTTGCGCCTTTGCGTTTCTTTGTTTCTTTTGCCTCGTTTTTTCGAAGGTGCTCGTGGATCAGTTGCTAACCCGTGCGAATGTCGTCGGTCACAGTCTCTCCGGCCGAAATTTGCACGTCACCGAGTACGATGGATCGGAGGATCCTGGCGCCGGCGCCGATCACGGCCCCGTGGCTGATGATCGACTTGCCTATGACGACAGCTCGCTCGATGGTGGCGCCCGTTCCGATCAGCGAGTGCTTGAGCACGGCGTCATCGTGCACGTGGGCCGAAGCATGGATGTCGCAACGGTCGCCGAGGAGGGCCAAGGTGTGATTGAGAAAGTCCGCCGGAGTGCCAACCTCACGCCAATGACCGGAGACGAGGGCGCCGCCAAGCCGTTCCTGTGCGATGCAGGGTCCCCACAATGCCGGGGCGACGCCTGAAACAGTGGTCTCCAGGGTCTCCAGGGCCTCGCGGGCAATCAGCATCACTCCGGGGTAGAGGAACGGGATTTCGCCGGATTCCGGCACCCCCGGAGGGAGCAGACCCCTGACCCGGTCGTTCCGGTCCAGCACGACCCGAGACCAGCGCTCAGGCCCGAGATGGGGCAGGAGTCCCAGGGTCACGAGGTCGTCGGTTTCTTGATGGCGGTCGAAAAGTGGCTCGAGGTCGAGGTTCAGAATTCCGTCACCGTTGATGACCAGGACCGGGCCTCGATTTCCCAGCAGGCCTCGGTCACGGGCTAACGCCAACCCCCCGGCGGTATCCATCAAGTCGGTCTCGCGAGAAAAATGAAGGTCTACGCCGGGTGGAGTGGCCTCGGTGGCTGTCTGCTCCATGGTGTCCGCCAACCACCAACTGTTGAGAACAACGTCGGTGATTCCGGAGTGAACGGCAAGGCGAAAGCCCCATGATACGACCGGTCCTCCAGGGACCGGCAGGGCCGGTTTGGGCAGGACATCGGACAAGGGCTGCATCCGTTGCCCCCGGCCGGCGGCGAAGATCATTGCAACTGTGGGTATTCGGTCCTTCATTGAGCGGCATTATCCACCATTCTCGGCATTGTCACCGGTGATGGTGCATCGGACAGTGGCGGGCAGCCCGGTGATCACTGCCCGGAATCCCTTTTCAGGGGCCGTCGTTGAGGAGCAGTGCATAGCCCACTGGTGAATTCGGGTCGCCTACGGTCTCGAAACGACGAGGACCACCGCCACCTTCTGAGCTGCCCTCGTTGTCGAGAAGGCCCAAGGTCCACGGGAAAGGATCGACGACGAGTTGGACCTGCCGGTCCCTGAGGAATTGGCGAAACTGACGTCGTTCGATCGCGGTCCTGGCGTCTCGATTGACCTTGCCGTCAAGGGCAATGAAGGGCATATTGCTGAAATAGCCGATCGCACCTGCCTGGAATACTCCCAGTGGTTGCGGGAGGTCGGGTCGCGAACGAAGCGCCTTTGCAAGCCGCATATGGCGATTGATGTTTTTTCCATCCGTACGCCAGAACATGTCACGGGCC
>JBDLIO010000822.1:0-1551 GCA_039714865.1 Acidobacteriota bacterium
CCAGAATAGCCACAAAAAGGCACAAAAAAGCACAAAGAAGAGAGGCAAAAAGCCCGCTGGGACTGCATGTGGGAGCGCGGGCCTCCAGGCCCGCATCGTTGGACCTCTCCTTATCGAGGGTCCGTCGAACGAGCGAGCCGGACCCAGTCGGCGAGATCGAGGGTTCCGGGACGGGCGCCGGGGTCGAGACCGCCGCGCTCGATCTGGTCGAGGTCCACAAGGGGTTTGAGGGCGTTGGGCAGCGTCTTTCTGGCCCGGTTCAGGCCATGGGAGGCCAGCCGGAAGGCGCCTTGAAGTTCTTCCTCGGAGAACCGGGGGGGCTTGAGATCGATGACGGCGACGGTGGAGTGGACTTTCGGCTGCGGCCGGAAGGCGCCGGGCGGCACGTCAAACGCCATTGTGGCCTCGGCGTAGGCCGCTCTCTCGAGGGCCAGCAAGCCGTGACCGGACCCCGAAGGTTCGGCCACCAGGCGATCGACGACTTCGGATTGCAGCATGACGACGATTCGGGTGATCAGGTCGTGGCGGGGCAAGAGCCGCCTGAGGATGGCGGTTCCAACCGAGTAGGGGAGGTTGGCGGCGACCTGCCAGGGCTTCTCGGCTGCCAGGAGAGGGTCCAGGGGTTCTTTGAGGGCGTCGCTCGACCTGATCTCCAGCGCCGTGCCTGCGAAGTTCTCCTGCAGGGACGGGATCAGGCCGGTATCGACCTCCAGGGCCAGGACGCGGTCGAATCGTTCGAGCAGGGCCCCGGTCAATGCCCCCCGTCCCGGTCCGATCTCCAGGACCCTCGTCGGGTTCGTTTTCGTCAAGGCGGCAATGCGCTTGGTGACTTGCGGGTCGATGAGGAAGTTCTGCCCCAGTTGCCGTCTTTTCGGACGTCCCATCTCAGGAGCCTGTGGTGCGGCACGCCTCGACCAGCGGCCGGACGAATGCCTCGATTGTCGGCGCCAGCTCGTCACTGTCGCCCACCGAGGCAACCTGGTTGACGATGGCCGAACCGACGACGACCCCGTCGGCCTGCTGAGCCACCTGTCGGACCTGGTCGGAATCACTGATGCCGAATCCGACGGCAACAGGGAGCTTTGACCCTTTTTGTACCTGGTTGATCAAAGGTTCCAACTCCGGGTCGAGTTGGCGCTGCGCACCGGTGACGCCCGTTCGGGACACCAGGTATACGAAGCCGCTCCCGGCCTTGGAGGCTGCCTTGATACGCGCCTTGCCCGAGGTCGGGGTGATCAGGAGGATCGGATCGATATCGGCTGTTGTCAGCGCGGGTGAGAATCGCGGCAATTCCTCGGTCGGGACATCGGTGAAGAGGATTCCGTCGATGCCCGATGCGGCTGCGGCCGATGCAAACGCCTCGAGCCCGAACTGCATGACGGGGTTGGCGTAGGTGAAGAGCACGATGGGAATGTCCGAACGGGTTCGAAGGTCGGCGACCAGGTCGAGCACGCCCTTGAGAGTCGTCCCGGAAGCCAACGCTCTTTCGGCGGCTTTCTGGTTGGTCGGGCCGTCGGCAATCGGGTCCGAGAAGGGCACACCCAATTCGAT
>JBDLIO010000823.1:0-1548 GCA_039714865.1 Acidobacteriota bacterium
AGGTGCCGGAAAAGGTGCCGTGTTCATACATTCACAGATTCTCGGATCGTCCCCATTTGACTCGGATCTTCCGTGCCAGGTCCGGTCTTCCCGGTATTGTGAAGGGCCAGTCCATCATCACGCCCCGGTTTGAATTCCAAGGTCCCCGACGAGCCCCTTGCTCTCAAGGAGTGCATCGAGAAACTTCAGCACCGCTCGTTGGTCAGCGGGTGGGAGGCGCTCGATTCTCTGAAGGCGTTTGACCAGCCTCGCGGCCATAGGGTCTGCCTTGTCCTTGAGCATCCTCACACCGAGGAGCTCGTCCGTGGTCACGCCAAGCGCCTTGGCCAGGTCGATCAGAATCGCGCCGGGCGGCTGAGAATCGTCCAGCTCGTGGAAAGCGATTACTCGATTCGACACGCAAGACCGGACCTGGCACTGATCTTGTCAGTCCAGCCCCGTTGTCGTGAAGCAGGGCTTGTCAGCGGGGCCCGTCGGCCCATGGCCAAGCCGGTATTGCGTCCCGCCGAACACCGTGTTGACGGCCCCCATTCTGTAGTTTCCCCACCGTGTGACCGGACCGCTTGCCGGATCCTCGTTGCCGGCTCTCCTGTTCTTCCCATCTTTCCGGAGCCAGTTGGGCCATGTCCCGACAAAGGTCGGCCCGAGTCCCTTCTTCGCCTCGTGGTCGAAGCACTCGATCGTGTTCCAAGTGTCCCACGCCGTGCCGGCGCCGGTGTAGTCGACGAGGTCCTTGCCGGCCGCGGAGTCGTACCGGTGACCACCCGGTTCGAGATACGACCCGTGGGAGCCCATCGCGGAATAGACGATCGGATGGTCGGTATTGGGAACTCTCGGCACGGCGGGCCACGCGAAACGAGCGTCCTTGCTGTGGTACGCCAGGTTGACGCTCATCGTCTGCGCGTCCGACGAGGGGACCAGTGTCGTCCTGCCGTCGCGGTCCCGCTGCGCTGTCAGCCGTACGGTGATGTGCTCCCAGTCGCCGACGTGGTTTCCAAACATGGTCGAGACGACCTCTTTCCCGCGGTTGTAGGGGTAGTAGAAGAAATAGAAGAGATCGACCGTTCCTTCGTCGACGGGTCGCCAGAAAGCGTACACTGGGACATCCTCGAGCTTCAGGGGCACGTGGGTCCATGGGCGGTGTGGATCTGCACCGTGGAAATAGGGCAGTACGGAGGCCGGCTCCTTCAGCGGTTCTCTGGTGAAGAACCACCACATGTTGCTGTCGGACGACCAGTACCGCCTGAGAAAGTTGAACGACCACTCGACGGAGGAGGGCCAGTAAGACTCCTTGGGGTGAAACCAGACTCGCGGAGCGAAGCGAGTCAGCAGCTCCACCTTCTCATCGCTGCTCACCGGTTCGAACGGGACGGGCCGGCCGAACTTGAACGTCATGCTCGCCACGGCCCGATTCAGCGACGGATGACGCTTGAGGTTGGCCCATAGGCTGATCGTCCTCAAGGGGAGACCGTTCGGGTCGAAGGCGACAAAAGGCTTCCCCCGCTTGCCGCCGAACCAGGGTGACTGGGTGCCCTTGTCGGTGATGAA
>JBDLIO010000824.1:0-1548 GCA_039714865.1 Acidobacteriota bacterium
TGAACGCCGGCTCGCCGCTTGCCAGACCGTGAAGTTCTCCGGTCATGCGAGCCGTGACTCGATGCTGTCCCTCTTCCAATCCTTCGAGCAGCCACGATGCCTCACCGGTGGACTGCGCCAGGATGAAGGTCAAATCGTCTGCCGTTCCCACCTCACCGTCGGGCCCGGAATCCATGATGGTCACCGGTTCTCCCGGGATGGTTGGAGGCTGCGTCTCGGCCTGACGAAGACCACCGTCAGCCATCTCGAGAACTGCGGACAGATTTCTCAATTCGATGCCGCTGTCGGCCATGGCGCCATTCTGAACGACGAGGATCACCGAGAAGAACTGGTTGAGGAAGGCGATGTCCGTCGGAAAAACCAGGAACCCGGGAACGACGACTCCGGCACCCTCAAGAGTCTGTTCATCTTCCTCAGTCAGCTCTTCGCCATCCGGAATCTCCAGGGTGCCTACCGTGACCGTCGGAACGGGGCCCTCGGTATTGACGCTCGGCAGCGGACCGAAGGCCGGCTGCGGCAGTTCCAAAGGCATCAGGCCGTCCGGACCCATCAGGAAATCAAACGGAATCTCGACCTGTCCGCCTTCCAACTGAAAACCGACCGTATAGTGCCAGGCTGTGTAATTGTCTTCTCCGATGACGATGCCGTAGGCCTCGATCTCGTCTGGACTCAAGGGACGCGAAGTGACCGACGCAATGACCAGTCTATGAACAAGAATTTCAACGGCACTGGGCTCGGCTTCGAACAGGATCTCGTCCCCATCGGTCAGGCGGATGCCGGAGAGAGAATAGGTTCCCTCCCGATTGAGTCCCGGAATCCGGAAGGGCTCGCCGGGGATCGTCGAAAAGTGTTGGGGAAGATCGATGCCCGGCCCACTGAGTTCAGCTTCGACCCGAAGGCCCAAAGGCATGTCGACCGCCGACACACCTGCAAGTTCGGAGTGCACAGCCGTCGGCCGCCCCGGATCAATTTCCTGAAAGGCCGGGGAAACCTCGAGCCGTGCACCATTGATCAGGAGCTCGCCCGTCGTCAGGATCTGGGCCGAACACGGAATGGGACCCCAAAGACTGAGGCAAACGACAAATATGGACCAACCGAGGCGCTTGAATATTTCCATTGTGACGGAAGTCTCCCGCTGGAATACGAAAGACCCTAATGCCTGACGTCCATCTTGTCAAATTTTCGTATGTTTTTGAGAACAGGAGTAGTTCCTGGTCTCTTTTTGTTGAAAAACCAATCTGTTCTCCACTCCTTGGATATCGACCACCACCTTCGAGCGCATCATGCATCGACCGGCCGGCCGAAGCCCGCCAGTTCCGCTATTCGACACAGTCCGGTTGAGACGCTTCCCGAGCTGAATCTCTCGGATGCTCTCCCTCCGTCGAATCCTCATTCAGGCGCCCTCGTCCCTACGCTGGGTCCGGTTCCCCAGGCTGGCCCTGGCGCACACGCGGCACCCTTGCATCAAGCGGAGAGCCTCATTCAACTTCCTAACCCGCATTATTCACCAGCATTCTACTGCGGGCCACGATACACATCGCTCAGCGG
>JBDLIO010000825.1:0-1546 GCA_039714865.1 Acidobacteriota bacterium
TGCGCAACCACACGGCGAAGCGTCGATAACGATCGAAGTAGGTCAACGGCGCTTCGGAGCAGAGATGGCCCCCGGTCATCCGCAAGCCGTGAGGATCGTCGTTATATTTTTCCCGGATTTCAAGGGCGCTGAGAGACCGGTCCTCGGCATCGAAGACCTGGAGGTTGTAGAGCGGGTCGAACATCACCCACCTTCTCTGATCCCTAAGCCAGGCTTCGATGACCTCATGCCCCTCGACGGTGACACACCGAGCCGGCGCACCAAAGCTGCTGATCGCCTGAAGCAGGACGAAACAGTACTGCGCGCAGAAGCCCCCGGTGACGCCCTCCCTGATGTCCCGCAGGATGATTCGGGCATCCGGGGGCGGATAGGGGTCGGGTCTCCCCGGCTCCCACTGATCCCGGACCCACTGCATCAACCGGCGGAAACTCTCCTCATCTCCTGTGGCGCCGGCAACAACCTGATCGAGTGCTTCGGAACGCCTGAGTTCCTGCAAGACGGCTGTGTTTTCGTAGACGAACTGGAATCGCGGAAAGTGCCGAACTTCAGCCGGATCGGCGAAGAGGTGGACGGCCATCAAGGGTACGGGAGTCTGAAGGCGGTCTTCAGTGATACCTCTGGACTGATCCCGCCCGCACCCAAGACTGCCCCCCAGGAATGCGGCCATCACAGCCGACACGAAGATCTGCCCGAACCGCTTCCAAACCATCAAACTCAAGCTTCCATGACTCGGATGACCTCACGCATCAGGAGAGCATGAATCACAAACCGGTGATCCAACGGCGAACCCGGGAGTTGGCTGAGGATCTGTTCGACGGTGTAGGCGCCATTGATTCGGGACAGCAAAAATCCTTCCTCTTGGCTGCAGGGCAACTCCGTCAAGGCCTCAACCGGGACGGCCAACTCGAGGACCGACTGATCGCCGAATCCCGCAGCACACAGTCCTTTTTCGATCTCCCTCTCAATGGCGCCAACGTGGTCCAGCGCATCCCGATCGCAGTCGGTCTTGGCTTTCAGGTCTTCCAATACCCGGTGGGCCTCCAGCAACTCACCGCCGGACAATGCCTTCTCGGCCATTCTGAGCAGGGTTCGCCACCCGCTTTTGGAAAAGCCCGGGATCGAGCGCCTTTCGCCGGATGGCGGCACCACCTTGAATACACCGGCTTCCATGCCCTGGAGGATAAACTGCCGGACGGGGAATGCCCCCAGGCGGCGGGCAAGCCCGATGTCCTCGATGCTTTTCGTGCCGTTGATTTCGCACAGAAGTCCGCGTTCTTCGGCAGTGAGGGCATTGACGTCGAGGGCGCCGATGATCAGTGGAATCCACTCGTCGCTACCGATCTTATCGCGGCTGCGCTCCCACTCGTCCAGGCGTCTGACGCCCTCCAGGATCAGATGGTCGACGGCGATGTTCAGAGGATCGAATTTCTTCGTCGGCAGAATCGCTTCGAGAAAACGAAACTCCCCTTCTCCCCAGAGGAACATGTCAAAGATCGATGCCTCGGTCTTGACCTTCAACACCTGTGCCAGCTCCTCCCGGGAAAGC
>JBDLIO010000826.1:0-1546 GCA_039714865.1 Acidobacteriota bacterium
GAAATGTGGGTTTAAAAGGTGCCGGGGACATGGAACTAGTGTTCTTCAGCCCCGGCCTTCGGGGGCGCTTGAAGATCACCGTAAGCGCAACGGCAACCGTTCGCCCCCGCTCGGTGCGTTTTCCGGAGGGGCAGCTATTTCGACCCGGAAAGGGTACCGCCCCTCCGGAAAACGACCTCGACGGCCTACTGCCCTGGGCCGAGACTCGATTGCTGACACGCTCGCCGAGCGGTGCCCGGTGTCGCCTTTCTTCGTATCGTCGGCTTGATCGGAAGGTCTGCCCGGTGAAGAGAAGGCGCACCCGGCACACGCCGTCCAGTGGTATCGGGCGCTCTTGGGGCTGACCGTCGGCGTTTGCTGTTCCGGTTGACGGACACGGCCACCGGCATCCGTATCTGAATCCGAATCCGAGTCGGAATCCGTTTCCGTTTCCGAATCCGAATCTGAATCCGAATCGGAATCGGCCTCGGTCGCGCCCCCCCCCGCCACATCCTGTCCCTGCCGCTGAGTGAGGTGCTACTCTCTCCCCCATGATGCTGCAGTTCCGTCTTTTCGGGTTTCCCGTTGCCGTACAGCCCTTTTTCCTGATCACCGCCTGGCTGATCGGGCCACGAGGTGATCTCCAGGCGACTGTTTTGTGGATCGTCACCGTGTTTGTCGGCATCATGGCCCACGAACTGGGCCACGCGTTTGCCGGTCGGCATTTCAACCTCGACCCGGTGATCACGCTCCACGCATTCGGGGGCATGACCTCCTGGCGCGGCGACCGTAAGCTGGGAAACGGCCAGAGAATCCTGCTCTCGGCGGCAGGACCGGCGGTCGGCATTGTGATTGGATTGGCGGCCCTGATCCTGGCGCCCCGCCTCCTGCCCGATCCCGGCATCATCATGAGCCGACTGATTCACTACACGGTCTGGGTCAACCTCGGCTGGGGGGTATTGAACCTTGCGCCGGTCCTGCCGCTGGACGGAGGACACATCGCCGCCTCCGCAGCCGAAGCGGCATTCGGGAAACCGGGGCGCACGGTCGCCGCCGTTCTCTCGTTGATCCTGACCGCCGCCTTGGCCCTCTGGGCGATGTGGAACGGTGAGATCTGGTTGACGATCCTGGCAGTCGTCCTGGCGGTGTCAAACATCCAGAGCATCGGCTGGTTCAAATCCAAGGACGAACCAAGCCCGGCGGCGCCCGCCCGATCTGACGCGCTCCGATCCTATGACCTGGCCCGAGGGCTCGCCCAGGCAGGACAACACGACGAGGCCATCGAGTGGCTGGAGGTTGCCGTTAAGTCGGGATTTTCCAACGGCGCCGTGATCGATGCCGATCCCGCCTGGTCCGGACTGCGAAATGAACGGCGATTTGTAGACCTGCGCAGGTCACTCTGAAGAAAGCCTGCAGCCGGCTTCCCAGCTCCCTTGTTTCACCAAATCTCCCCCGGAAAATGAGATAGACCTAATCTGAGCGATTCTGGCGGATGAGATCCGTCAAATCCTTGAGGTTCTGGTACTTGAAAAAAACGGAGGCATACCTGTTTGTCTGTCGAGGCTTT
>JBDLIO010000827.1:0-1540 GCA_039714865.1 Acidobacteriota bacterium
TGCCTCGCCGAGGGAGGTTTGACTCCCGAGCAGTTGGACTTCGTCGGTTTCTACGACAAGCCATTCATGAAATTCGAGCGCCTGCTGGAGACCTATCTCGCCTTCGCCCCGATCGGCTTCCGTTCCTTCCTGATGGCCATGCCCCTCTGGATGCGCCAGAAGCTCCACCTGCCTCGGGAGATCCGCAACGGCCTCGGCGGCGCCTACTCCAAGAAGATCGTTTTCTGCGAGCACCACGAGAGCCACGCCGCCTCGGCGTTCTTCCCCTCGCCCTTCGACGAAGCGGCCGTCATCACCTTCGACGGCGTCGGCGAGTGGGCCACAATCAGTTACGGCAGCGGAAAGGGCAACCGGGTCGAATTGACCCACGAACTGCAATTCCCCCATTCTCTGGGACTCTTGTATTCGGCACTGACCTACTTCTGTGGATTCAGGGTCAATTCAGGCGAGTACAAACTGATGGGCCTCGCGCCCTACGGCGAACCTCGATATGCCGATCTGATGCTCGAAAAACTGATGGACCTCAAGGATGACGGGTCGTTCCGCCTGGACATGCGGTACTTCAACTACTGCCAGGGCCTGACGATGACCTCACCCGCATTCGACGGTCTGTTCGGCGGCCCGCCCCGCGCCCCCGAGTCCGACCTGACACAACGGGAAATGGACCTCGCGGCTTCCGTGCAGGCGGTCACCGAAGAGGTGATGCTGCGCGTCGCCCGCCATGTTCATCACCAAACCGGTCTGACAAACCTCTGCCTCGCCGGCGGTGTCGCCCTCAACTGCGTCGGCAACGGACGGATCCTGCGAGAGGGCCCATTCGAGAACGTCTGGATCCAGCCCGCCGCCGGTGACGCGGGCGGCGCATTGGGCACCGCACTCTTCATCTGGCACCAGTTGTTGGACAGCCCGAGAACGGTGGAAACACCCGACTCCCAGCGGGGCTCCCTGCTCGGCCCCAAATTCGACGACGACACCATTCGGTCCTTCCTCGACACAAATGGCACGGTCTACAAGCACTTCGACGACTCCGAGGCCCTCTGCAGCCAGGTGGCCGAACTGATTGACACGGAGAACGTCGTCGGATTGATGCAGGGTCGAATGGAGTTCGGCCCTCGCGCGCTGGGCTGCCGTTCGATCATCGGGGATGCCCGCAGCCCCAAGATGCAGACCGTGATGAACCTCAAGATCAAGTTCCGGGAGAGCTTCCGGCCCTTCGCCCCGATCGTCCTGCGCGAACGAGTGCACGAGTATTTTGAAATGCGGGACAACGAAGACAGTCCCTACATGCTGCTCGTGGCGCCGGTCCAGGAGGACAAACGTCTCCCGATCGACGATGCCAAGGAAGGCCTGGCCAAGCTCACCACGCTCCGCTCCGAGGTTCCGGCGATCACCCACGTCGATTTTTCGGCCAGGGTACAAACGGTGGACGCCGAACGCCACGGCCGCTTGTACGGCATCATGAAGGCATTCGAGGCAAGGACCGATTGCCCGGTCCTGATCAACCCCTCGGTCAACGTACGGGGGGAACCGATCGTCTGCA
>JBDLIO010000828.1:0-1540 GCA_039714865.1 Acidobacteriota bacterium
ACCAGTCCCACCAGGCGTTCCGCCGGGACCGCGGTGATGCAGGTCAGCCCCACCCCTTTGCCCAGCAGTACCGTGCGCTGGGGAAATTCGCCGGGGCCGGAACGGTCGTACTGCAGGTGCAGAAGGATGCGCCGGCCCACCGCCCGCACGTCCTCGGCGCGGGTGCGCAGGTATTCGTCATCCATGGCGTCGAAGCGGCCGGCCAGGGCCTGGACCGTATCGCGCAACGCGGCGGGCGCCCACTGCCCGGAGCGGATGTGGCCGACCATTTCGGAGATGAAGGCCTCATCATCCAAAATCATCTGGTAGACCCCGTACAACGCCCGGATCTCCTCGGGCAGCCGGGCGGCCATCTCCGCGTTGCCGCTGCTCAGCTCCGCCTGCACCGCCCTCAGGGCCTGTTTCAGCTCTTCGATCTCCCCTTCCGGATCCCGGGCCGGCCGGTCGGGGACCGCCTCCAGGGCCGTGGCCGCGGAGGGTATTACCGCAGTGCCGATGGCCAGCCCGGGGGCGGCCGGCGTGCCGTAATACACCTTCTGACCCTCGAACAAAGGGCCGGGGGCCGGCGCGCTCTCCAGGATCAGACCGGCCAGCTGGGCGCACAAGGTGAGCAGCAGAGAGGTATCGTCGTCGCTGAACGGCTTGCGGCTCTTGCGCTGGACTTCCAGTACCCCCAGGACCTTGCGCAAACGGACGATGGGCACACCCAGGTAGGCCTTGAAGGAATCCGTCCGCCGATCGTGGCCCCGGCTGCTTGGGGCGTCGGCGCCCCGGCGGTTCAGGCGGATCGGCTCTCGCCGTTCGGCCACTTGCCGGGCCGGACCGGGTGGGGGTGCCTTCTTCATCCCCAGGACCGCGATCGGGGCCAGGTCTCTGCTGCCGGAACGGCGCAGGTAGAGGATCACCCCCTCCGCATCCATGTTTTTCGCCACCCAGTCGAGAACCAGATCGAGTGCCTCCTCCCGGTTTGCTGCGAGTGAAGCCTTGCGTAGGATATGGATTAAGTTATTCAGCATGACAGGGCGGGGGTAAGGCTCCATCGAAAAGTGGAGATAGCGGCAAGCAGCTGAGTAATTTAGAGGAAAACACCCAGGGAAGAAAGCCCTGCGCCCCGCTTTGGTGCATCGGCCGATCATCGGCAAACCCAAAAACCTGGATATTTCGCATTCTTCGGAAACTTCAGCGCCTTCTTGCCTGGACCCGGCACGGCAGATAGGGCAACATGTCGGGCCGAATTCGTTACGGGGGCAAAGCTATGCACAGGACCATGAAAAAACTCTACCGGGATCACGCCCATTTCAGCCGCTTGATGGACATCCTGGAGGGTGAGCTGAATGGGATGGAAGCGGCCGGTGGAACGGTTTCACCGCTGTTGACGGAGCTGGTCTCCTACATCTCCGATTACGTTGACGCCTTCCATCATCCGGTAGAGGACCAGCTCTACCAGATCATGCTGGCCCGGACCGATCACGGCATGGAGGAGATGGACCGTCTGCTGGGGGATCACCTGGTCATCACCAACATGACCCGGGAGCTGCGC
>JBDLIO010000829.1:0-1537 GCA_039714865.1 Acidobacteriota bacterium
AAGGGCAGGGGCAATTCGATGCGGTCGAAGCGATCGAGCTCCGCCTGCCAGAGATCGGCCTCTTCCACGCGACCGGCCTCCCGCAGGGCGCCCACGTGATTACCCACCAGAACGGCGATAAGGTCGGCATCGACCCGGGACAGGGATCCTTCCTCGGTCTGGTCCAGCCCGGTGTTGGGCGCTTTCTGCAGCCAGCTGTTGTAGGCCAGCATGTAAATCCAGGTGTACTCGCCCAGGCCCATTTCGTTTTCCTGCAGGGCGGCGTTGCGCACCTCGGTCACCTTGCCGATTTCCCCCACCATGCCGAAAATCCCACCCATGATACCGCCCACGCCCTTGAAGACATCGCCCAGGGCGGGATCCTCGTCGGAATTCTCCAGGGCCCCCATGGCATCGAAACGCTCGGCCACGCCCTCGAAGGTTTCGCAGGAGGCCATGACCGCCCGCCGCACGGCCAGGAACCGCTCCAGCCGGTCCAGGGTGATCCCGTCGGGTTGGGGCACGAAATCGGCCCGTGAACCGAATTCCGACGTGAGCTCCTTCTGGGCCTTCACCGCCCGATCAAAGGGTCGCATCATGAAAAGGCTGCCCCCGATGGAGATCAGCACCATCAGCACCACGAAGGAGCCGCAGCCCACGCCGCAGCCGATCAGCCATTTCTTACCGGTTCCCGCCATGGGTTGCTCCTTGTCCAGCAGTTGAAGAATCCCTCTCTGCAGACGCAGAAACCGGCGCAGTGTTGCGACCGATTTTCCCGGGTGCGGCTTAACAGGATTATTATTATCCTGTTTCAATCAAAGCCACCATACCCCACGCCATGGAGGTCTGCATGCTCTTGGAAGTTTCAAGCCATATCAACCAAAAAGTCACTGACGGGACCATCTCCGCCGCCGAAGCCGACCGGTTCAACACCTTTGTCGACACCTGCAACCGCGAATTCATGACCCACCCGGTCATCACCGACAACGCCTACTGCCGCTGGTTCGCCACCGGGGCGGCCTCCCGCGCCGACGTCACCCACTTCGTGGTCCAGTTCTCCGTCTTCTCCAACCTCTTCCTCATCGCCCAGCTGCTCAAGGTCATCAACGCCGGCAGCCTGGAAGGGATGCGCGCCTCCAAGGAGATCCTGGCCAACGAGATCGGCGTGATCTTCAACAAGCCCGGCAGCAAGCTCGAGGGCGTGACCGACGCCGACCGCGAGGGCGACCCGGACATCGTCACCATCGAGGGCTCGGTCGAGGGCGGCACGTTCCGCTTCAAGGCCGCGCACTTCGAGTGGCTGCTCAAGCTCGGCGAGAAGCTCGGCCTCGGCTTCGACGACATGGGCAAGCGCCGCAACGGCACGCCCGCGACGATCTTCTTCTGCGATCAGCTCGAGGTCATCTACGGCAACGAGGACCCGAACATCGCCGAGGGCGCCAGCTTCGCCGTCGAGAACTGGGCCGCCGCCGGCTTCTGGAAGCAGCTCGTGGCCGGGCTCGACGCCTTCAAGAAGCGCGAGCAGCCCGACATGCCGCTGGCCTTCTTCACCTGGCAC
>JBDLIO010000830.1:0-1530 GCA_039714865.1 Acidobacteriota bacterium
AGAGATCGGGGGAACCCTCGGGGGAGGCGATCTCCTGGGACGTGAACTCCGGCGGCGGATCGATGGCGTACTCGTAGTGATCGATGGAGCCATCGGAATCCCAACCCGTCCACCACAGACGAACGGAGTAACTGTCCTCACGGTCCTCGGGAGGACCCCCGGTCCCTGCCCGCCTGATCCTGATGGATATCGTCACAGGCGAGGAGAAGGTCGAGAGGGTCGGTTGGACGCCGGAGACCGTCGAGGCCTGGCTCCGAAAGCAGGTCTACCGCCTGGTGTCCGCCGAGGGCCGGCGAATGGAGAGGCTCGAGAATCTCCGCTCCGCGGCTGAGAAGATCCCGTTCCCTCACCCGAACTACAGGCCACGACAGGAGGAGATTGGGCAGGCAGTCGCCACAACAATTGAAGACGGAAGCCAATTGCTGCTCCAGGCGCCAACGGGCACCGGGAAAACAGCTGCAGTACTGCATCCAGCCGTCAAGGCCGCGCTGGCAAAGGGGAAACGAGTGTTTTTCCTGACGGCAAAGACCCTCCAGCAACGGCTGGCAGTTGAAACACTGCAAGCGATGCAGGCAGAGGGGCTCTTTCGCAGTCTGCAACTTCGTGCCAAGGGGAAAATGTGCGCCAACAGCGAGACCGTCTGCCACGAGGAATTCTGCCCGTGGGCCAAGGAATACGGGCTCAAGCTGATCCGAACCGGCCTCTTGCCGACGATGTTGGAGGGTTCACCCCACCAGGACCCCGATGTGATATACGAAACCGCCTTCAACCATGAAGTCTGCCCCTTTGAAGTCAGCCTGGACCTGCTGCCGGACATCGATGTCGTCGTGTGCGACTACAACTACGTCTTCGATCCCACTATCGGGCTGGGGGCGTTGGTCGACAGTCACGCATTGACCGATGCGGTACTTGTGATCGACGAGACCCACAATCTGGTCGACAGAAGCAGGGACTATTATTCACCGATCCTCCAGCGAAACGAGATACTCCGAGCGGTCGAGTTCCTCAAGCAGAGGGATCACCGGGTGTTTGACGACCTGGGCCGTTTATGCAACGAACTGGCCGATTATGTTGCCGACATCGTTCGGGGCTCCTTCGAATCCGGGAAACACGGAGACCAGGTCACC
Source organism: Acidobacteriota bacterium (assembly GCA_039714865.1). GTDB lineage: Bacteria > Acidobacteriota > Thermoanaerobaculia > Thermoanaerobaculales > Sulfomarinibacteraceae > DAOWGJ01. Next base: position 1,128 of record JBDLIO010000830.1, read on the forward strand.
AACTTCGACAGCGAGCCGCTCGGGAAGTTGCGAATGGCCCTCGATGGCGCGATGCTGCAGTACTTCCTTTACAAGCGTGAGCATGACCTGTGGTGGGCCGAAGATCCGGTGATGGACGTTTTCCTCGCACTGACCCGATTTCACAGGGTGCTGAGCCTCGGGGGTGATGAGTTCGTCCACCTGGCCCGGCGAGATTACACCGAGGGCGATTCCATCAAGATATTTTGCAGAGACGCCTCCCGGTTTACGGGCGAGGTGCTCAAGGCGACGGCCGGAGTCGTCGCCATGTCCGCGACCCTTGAACCCTTCGAGTTCTACAGGGACCTTCTGGGTTTTGACCCCGAAGCGACCACCGAGCTTTCCGTGCCCTCGCCGTTTCCTGAATCCAACCGGCTGATCCTCA
>JBDLIO010000831.1:0-1530 GCA_039714865.1 Acidobacteriota bacterium
CGTCCAAGTGTTGATGTGGTGACGGGACTGATCAAAGCGAATTTCCCTGCCCGCATCGCTTTTGCTGTGGCTTCATCTGTCGACTCGCGGGTGATTCTTGATTCTCCTGGTGCTGAACGATTGTTGGGTCAAGGTGATATGCTATTCATGCCGCCTGAGGTTGCGGCCCCCTTACGTTTACAGGGTGCGTTTGTGTCAGATAGGGAACTTGAGAGGTTAATTGCCTTTTGGCGGAATGCCGTAGAACCCACAGTGCCAGGGGCTGTCGAACCATTGCCAGGGGGTGGTCCCAGTGTGAAAGAAATAGTTTCGCAGCCCCCATTATTTCCCACGTTTGATGAACCAGCATCGGATATAATTCAAATCAAAGACCAGCTGTTGCCCACCGCTGTAGAGATATTCCTGGCGGAAAATCGAGCATCCACCTCCTTATTGCAGCGCCGCTTGCGCATCGGTTATACGCGCGCGGCGCGACTTCTCGATATGATGGAACAGGAGGGTATCGTCGGTCCGCCCGCCGGGTCGAAGGGACGCGATATCCTGGTACCTGAGAATTATTTCTCGGAGGTCGATGAGACTCGCGACCTCAATGGCGGCGGACAGGGCCGGGAGGATGAATGATGTTGGATATTTTAGATTTTTCGGTTCCGGCAATGTTTCAGCTCGGCGCCGATGCCGTCGTTGCCGTGCTCCTGGTGGTCCTGATCATCAGCTTCCGCTCTCGCGGCCGAGTCTTCTGTCAGTACCTCAAGATCATGACCGGAATCAGGTTGGATCCAGTCAAGGTCAAAATGCTTTACAAGAGTCGTGGCAAAGCTGGAGTCCGCGATCTGTTGATCGATCTCATCATTCAGAAGGACCTTGCCGACCCGTCTCGGCTCGTGACCCCAGGTTCCAAGCCCAAGCCGACGATTTACGACTCCGGCGTCTTTGAAGACTGACGAAAGGCAACCGCAGCTTTCCTTGCCCAAAGGTGGAGGATTACCGGCGGCCTCATCCGGGTTATCCTTCTCCGATGGCACGTATTCAAGTCCTCGCAGATCCTGTCGTCAACCGCATCGCTGCGGGCGAGGTGGTTGAGCGTCCGTCGTCGGTCGCCAAAGAGCTTGTTGAAAACGCTCTCGACGCCGGTGCGACCCGAATCGACATCGATCTGGTCGCTGGAGGTCGAAACCTGGTACGAGTTCTCGACGACGGCTGCGGGATGGACGAAGACGATGCCGTGTTGGCGCTTGAGCGCCATGCCACTTCGAAGCTCAGATCAGCCGAAGATCTGGATCGAATCGCCACCCTGGGATTTCGGGGCGAGGCCTTGCCTTCGATCGCGGCGGTTTCGAGATTCCGTATGACGACTTCCCCCGATCCGGCTCGTGGCGGTGTCGAGGTCGTCGTCGAAGGGGGCCGTATTCTCGCCGTCGAACCGAAGGCGAGGGCGCGTGGAACCACCGTCGAAGTGCGGGATCTGTTTTTCAACACTCCGGCGAGGCGGAAATTCCTGCACGCTCCCGAGACCGAATTGCGCCACGTTCA
>JBDLIO010000832.1:0-1526 GCA_039714865.1 Acidobacteriota bacterium
GGGTCCTGCGCATCTCTGACCGATGCAACCAGGGCGAATTCAACTGGTCGTCGCAACACCTGAGTTGGAGGTGTGTGCATGGGACGACCGAGAGGTTGGGCAGCGCCGAGGACGGGAAGGCCACCGATGCGTTCTCCTGGCCGTCCGCCCGGGTGGCGTCGGGAGCATCAACAGCGGTTCTGGGAAGGCGTCGCGTTTGGGTTGTCGAGCGAGGATGCCGCAGTAGCGGCGGGGGTGTCTCCTGCTGTGGGTTCGCGTTGGTTCCGCCAGAGTGGCGGGATGGCTCCACATCCGTTTGCCCTGTTGTCGGGGAGGTATCTGTCGTTTGCTGAGCGGGAGGAGATCGCGATCCTGAACGCTCAGTATGTCGGGGTTCGGGAGATCGCCCGCCAGTTGGGTCGTGCGCCGTCGACGATCTCGAGGGAACTGCGCCGCAATGCGGCGACCAGGGGCGGGAAGTTGGAGTATCGGGCTTCGAATGCGCAGTGGCACGCTGATCGGCGGGCCCGCCGTCCCAAGGTGGCCAAGCTCGCCGCTAACGATCGGCTCCGTGAGTATGTCCAGGACCGGCTTGCTGGCACCATTGCCAGACCCGATGGGGAACCGGTGCCGGGCCCCGAGTTTGGGTTCATCGGCCGGCGGCATGGCCGCCGTCAGGATCGGCGGTGGGCGAAGGCGTGGAGTCCCGAACAGATATCGAACCGGTTACGCCTCGATTTCCCCGATGATGAGACGATGCGGATCTCACACGAAGCGATTTATCAGGCTCTATACGTCCAAGGGCGAGGAGCACTGAAACGGGAACTGGTGACGTGTCTGCGAACCGGGCGGGCGCTACGGGTCCCGCGGGCACGAACCGGCCAGCGGGGCAAGAAGTTCGTCACCCCGGAGATCATGATCTCCAAGCGTCCCGCCGAGGCAGACGACCGGGCCGTGCCAGGACATTGGGAAGGCGATCTGATCATCGGTCTGCACCGGTCAGCGATCGGGACCCTGGTCGAACGCAGCACCCGGTTCACGATGCTGCTTCACCTGCCCCGCATGGACGGCTACGGAGAACAACCTCGCGTCAAGAACGGGCCACCATTGGCAGGTCACGGGGCAGAAGCTGTCAGAGACGCTATTGCTGCATCGATCGTCACCCTGCCCGAACAGCTCCGCCGGTCACTCACCTGGGATCAGGGTGCCGAGATGGCCGACCATGCCCAGCTCCGCATCGATACCGGCCTCGCCGTCTACTTCTGCGACCCGCAGTCGCCCTGGCAGCGTGGCACCAACGAGAACACCAACGGACTGCTACGCCAGTACTTCCCCAAAGGCACTGACCTGTCCCGACACAGCCGCGGCGACCTGGACGCCGTCGCTCTCGCTCTCAACACGCGGCCCCGCAAGACCCTGGGATGGAAGACTCCCGCCGAAGTCCTCGACGAGCTTCTACGCTCTCCCCCACAAGGAAGTGTTGCAACGACCCCTTGAACCTGAGCAATACACCTCGGACCAGTTCGCCGAGCTCTGCGCATCACATG
>JBDLIO010000833.1:0-1519 GCA_039714865.1 Acidobacteriota bacterium
GTCGGCGTCGGGAGCCCCACCTGATGGCCGGCACCGGCAAGTCGCACCTGCGCGAGGGCGATGCGGTACTGCGCGTCGAGGACCTCGTCGTCGAGTTTCCGATGGGCCGGAAGGGAAGGGTCAGTGCGGTCGCCGGCATCAGCTTCGACGTGCTGCGCGGCGAGACGCTGGGCATCGTCGGTGAGTCGGGCTGCGGCAAGTCGACGACCGGGCGGGCGATCATGCAGATCGACGAGCCGACCGGTGGCTCGGTCGTCTTCGAGGGCGACGAGTTGACATCGCTCGCGTATTCACAGTTGCGCGAGGCCCGGACCCGGATCCAGATATCCCCGGTTCCCTCACCGTGCCAGAGCCTTAGAATATTCGTCCGCATGCTCAGGCCGACTGCAATGGCATACCAGAAACAGGGTAGTTCGAGAAGAAAAGTCAGGATAGCACACATCCGCGCAAAAAGGCTCAACGGCCGCCTGGAGATCGCTGAGGGCTATTACCGCGAGGCGCTGGAGATTGGGGAAAAGGTCAACGGCCCGGAGCATCCGGCGACTGCGGAGGTCCTGAGGGGCCTTGCCATCACGACTGCCGCTCAGGGGAAACGGTCAGACGCCGAGGCCTATTTTCAGCGAAGCCTGGGCATCCTGGAGGCGTCCGGAGGATCGACGGATCAGGTCCGGTCGGACATGGAAGCCTCGGGGCTTTCCGGGGCCGACTGAGCCCGATTCGAGTATTCTCCCGGTGTGTCGAAGCCACGCGTGTCCGTTTTGCTGCCGGTGTACAACGCCGTTGAATTTCTGCCGGTATGCCTGAAGAGCCTGGAGCGTCAGACCCTGAAGGATTTCGAGGTCGTCGCCGTCGATGACGGGTCGAGCGATGGTTCGTCGGAGATTCTCAAGGACTGGGGGAGGCGGGACCAACGATTTCGAGTCGTAGAGCGGTCCCACCAGGGTCTGGTGCCGAGCCTCAATTATGGGCTGGGAGAATGCAGGGGAGACCTGGTAGCCCGGATGGACGCCGATGATATCGCCCATCCGGCGCGGCTGCAGTCGCAGGTCGAATTGATGGAGTCACGTCCCGAACTCAGCGTCGTATCCTGCCTCGTTCGGCATTTTCCCGTCCACAGGGTGGCTCAAGGCTTCAAGCTGTACGACGAATGGCTCAATTCGCTTATTGATCACGAACAGATGGCCAGGGAGCGGTTTGTGGAATCACCGGTCGCGCATCCCTCGGTTCTCTTTCGATTGAAGGCCGTCGCTGAGGTGGGAGGGTATCGTGATTGGGGCTGGCCCGAGGACTACGACCTGTGGCTGCGCCTGTTTGAGCGGGGCTCTCTATTCGCCAAAGTCCCCAGGATACTGTTCTTCTGGCGAGAAGGCGCCTGCCGCCTCAGCCGCAGCGACCCGCGGTACTCACCCGATGCCTTTCTGCGGTGCAGGGCACATTTCTTTGCCCGTGGTCCGGGGGCCGAGGGTCGAAGTGTGATCATCTGGGGCGCCGGACCCAACGGCAAACGTCTCCATCGGTA
>JBDLIO010000834.1:0-1518 GCA_039714865.1 Acidobacteriota bacterium
TGTTGCCCGCCATTGGCCGCTCAGACTGGGGAGGGTGCTGAAGATGTGCCGGCCGATCTGGGTTTCTCCGACTCGGTCGAGATCAATCTGGTCAATATCGACGTCTACGTCCGTGACCGGAAGGGCATTCCGGTCACCGACCTGACGCTCGAGGACTTTGTCGTTCGGGAGGACGGTGAGATTCGTGAGATTACCAACTTCACGGTGCTGGACGAGGAAGTATTTCTGAGTGCCGAAAGAGGAGCGGTTCCGGGGCCGCCAATCGCCGTAGTCGAGCAAGCCCACGCCGATCCCGAGCCGGCCATTCGGCCGACCTGGGTCGTGCTCTACATCGACCAGGAAAATCTGCATCCCCTGGACCGGACCCGGGTTCTGCGTCGAGTGCGGGAGTTTGTGTCCGAAAGCCTGATTCCTCCGGTTCAGATGATGGTGGTGGCCAATGAGGGTTCGCTCAAGGTCAAGCAGGCCTTTTCATCGGATGCTCGTCAGGTCAACAGCGTCGTTCGCGGCATGGGGAAGTACTCCGGAGGGTGGACGGACCGGGAAAGTGCCCGGACCGATCTGGTTGACCGGATGCGGGATCTCAAGGAGGATCAGAAAAGGGCCGAGGGGTCCGGCGCCAGGGGCCACCGGCAGGTGTTCCAGGAGGTGGTGGCCTACGCCAGGGAAGAGGCCTTCACCCTGAACCACAGCCTTGGCGGTATGCGCCAGGTCGTCGACATGTTGGCAGGAATCGACGGGCGGAAGTCGATCATCTACGTCTCGAACGGGTTGCCGATGACCCCGGGCCTGGGTTTGATGCACGAATACGCGACGTCTTTCCACGACAACTCGATTCTTGCCTACCGGGGCCGGTTTGAAAAACAGGCACAATACCGTTCTCTGGCCTCCGGCGCCTCCTCGCAGGAAGTGACCTTTCACACCTTAGATGCCGGTGGCCTCGATGTGAACATCGGCGGGGGCGCCGATTCGTCCTACGGCGCCGATCCGACCTCGTCCCAGGTGGGTTCTTCCAATTTCCAGGGGTCCCTGCGTTTTCTGGCCGAGCGAACCGGAGGTATCGCCGTCGTCAATACCAACGACGTCACCGGAGGCCTGCAGCGGATCCGTGATGATCTCTATTCGTACTACTCAATTGGCTTTCCGGCACGGGGCGCCGGTCGGGATACGATCCACAAGGTCGAGATCGAGATCCCCGGGCGATCGGGCCTCGATATCAGGCACCGCGGGCGATTTGTGCACAAGAGTCTGGAGACGACCGTTCAGGATCAGGTTGTCAGCGCCCTGTTACTGGGGGTGGACAACAATCCCATGGGGGTCGAGATCGAACGGCAGAATGCAATGCCCGCAACGGGAAACCTGTGGACCCTGCCGATTCGAATCTCGGTGCCCATGGAAAACCTCACCCTGCTGCCGATGGGAGAAGAGCTGGTCGGCCACGTGGTTTTGGTGGCCGGGGCGAGGGACGACGAGGGAAAGCGGTCCGACGTTCAGCGTGAGGAACACGAGATCAGGGTC
>JBDLIO010000835.1:0-1517 GCA_039714865.1 Acidobacteriota bacterium
AGAGTGTTTCGCGGCCCAGGATTTGACTGACGAGGCGATCCAGACCTTCACCCAGGTTCTCGAAGACTATCCAAATTCCGACAAGGGCGCCGCCTCACAACTCAAGAAGGGTCTCTTGTACCTTAATTCCGGTGACCAGGGTCAAGGCGTCGTCAACCTCCAGTACGTCGTGTATGAGCACCCCGGTACCAAAGAAGCCGAACTGGCCCGCGAAAAACTCCGCTCCCTGGGCCTCAACATCAGGTAAGGGTACTTTCCAGCCGACGAAACCGAGCTGAAAGCTGCTTACGGCTGACAGCTGATAGCTGATAGCCATATTGCCCCTAGCATTCCGCCCCATGTTTCGCTAGAATACGCGCCCTGTGTGCGTGCCACCCATCCGGTGAGCATGCGGATTCAAGGAGAAGACAGTATGGCCACGATCAAGGGAACCAAAAAACAGGCCCGGAAGCGCCACCGCCAATCGTTGGAGCGGCGCATGCGTAACAAGTCAGTCCGCACCCGCGTGCGGCGCCAGATGCGTTTGATGCGCGCAGCACTCGACGCGGGCGATGCCGCCAAGGTCAAGGAACTGCTGCCGGAGACGATTTCGGTCATCGACGTCGGCTGGCGACGCGGCGTCCTTCACCGCAACACGGCCTCTCGGTACAAAAGCCGCATGGCGCGGCAGGCTCAAGCCGTCATCGGCACAACGGAAGCCTGAGTCATGACCGAGGCTCTGCTCACCACGACGATTCCGGAAGGTGAGCTCTTGAGCCGCGGAAAAGTTCGGGACATCTTCGCCGCCGACGACGCGCTGGTCTTGGTCGCCACTGACCGGATCAGCGCGTTTGATCATGTCCTCGATCCAGGAATTCCAGGACGAGGTATCGTTCTGACGCAGTTGTCCAACTTCTGGTTCGAAAAGCTGAATCATATTATCCCCAACCACATACTGGCGACTGACATTTCGGAGTTTCCGGAACCATTCAGGTCCCATCCGGAGTTGGCGGGCCGGTCCCTCCTTGCCCGTCGTTTGGAACCGATCCCGGTAGAGTGTGTCGCTCGCGGTTTCATCACCGGCTCGGGTTGGAAGGAGTATCTCGCCGACTCGACAGTATGCGAAGTGCCCCTGCCGCAGGGCTTGATGGAATGCGAGCAACTTCCCGAGCCGATCTTCACGCCGGCCACGAAGGCGACTGAAGGCCATGACGAGAACATCTCGTTCGACCGCATGGTTGGCATCGTGGGCTCTGAGACCGCAGAGCGGCTCCGTGACGTCACGCTGACCCTGTACGCGGAGGCCGCCTCCTTTGCGGCTGAGCGCGGGATCTTGATTGCCGACACCAAGTTTGAATTCGGTTTTGATCAAAACGGCACTATCGTCTGGATGGATGAGGCCCTGACCCCGGATTCATCTCGTTTCTGGCCCGCCGAATCCTACGAACCCGGCGGTCAGCAACCCTCTTTCGACAAACAGTTCGTCAGGGATTGGCTTCTGGAGAGCGGCTGGGATCGAGAGCCGCCGGTGCCGACCC
>JBDLIO010000836.1:0-1516 GCA_039714865.1 Acidobacteriota bacterium
ACAACCCCACCGCCATCTTCGGGGAGCTTGTGAGGGAGGGGCAGAGAGTCGCCGACGTCGGATGCGGAGGGGGCTTTTTCAGCCTCGCGCTCGCCAGGATGGTGGGCCCAGAAGGCAAGGTCATTTCCATCGACGTCCAGCCGGAGATGTTGAACAGGGTCCGGAATCGGGCAAGGCGCCGGGGTTTGGATCAGGTCATCGATCTCCGTTTGTGCGAGGCGGATCGGTTGGGCCTCGAAGAACCCCTGGACTTCGTCCTGTCGTTCTGGATGGCCCATGAAGTGGCAGACCAGGAGGGATTTCTGACCGAGATCCGGTCTGCCCTTGAGCCGTCGGGAATTCTCCTTCTTGCAGAGCCGAGGGTGCACGTTCCCGCTTCCCGGCTCCAGGAGACCGTCGATACCGCCCGGGGCGTGGGATTCGACGTGGCTGCCGGGCCGGAGGTCCGGTTCAGCCGTTCCATACTCTGCTCACCCTGAGGCCGGCCAGTGATCCGGAAGAAAGGCTGGGAGTCTCCTATGGCTCATGATGACCGACGGGAAGGAGAACTCAGGAACGTGGTGGGCACATGAAACATCTTTCCGAGGCGCAACTGAGGGATCTCCGTGACGAACTGAAGCGGCAACTCGCGAAGCTCGAAAGGAGCATGACGGTCACCGACGAGGCTCTGAAGACCGTAGAGTTGGATCAGGCCGCTGTCGGGCGACTCTCGCGCATGGATTCCCTGCAAAGCCAGGGGATGGCGAAGGGCTTACGGGAACGGGAAGCTGTCAGGTTGGCTTCCATCCAGGAAGCGATGCGGCGTATGGACGCCGGTACGTTTGGAGTCTGCACCGAATGTGGATCCGAGGTGGGATTCCAGCGCCTGGTCGTATTTCCCGAGTCAGCGACATGCGCCATCTGTGCCGATTGAAGGATGGCTCCCCTCGAACCATTTCTTCGCCTTGCCAGTTGACCGTCCGGAGGGTTTCCGCGAACTTTGTTGGCGCGCCCAAAGTGGGCGTGCAAGGTCTGAGGGAGGCGGCAGTCTCGTTCTTGGAGACTGCCGCTGCCTCTTATGGTGACCAGGTTGGTCACAACGGGCGCGGAGGTTCCGCGCAAAACAGGCAGTCGGGAAGTACGTGTCAACGTAGCTCCGACTAGCACAACCAAGGAGCGCGAAGATGCGTACCAAGGGAACAGTGAAGTGGTTCAACGACCAAAAGGGCTTCGGGTTCATTACGCCTGAGGACGGTAGCAGGGACTGCTTCGTACACCACACTGCGATTCAGGCTGAGGGATTCAAGACCCTCGCCGAGGGAGCTCAGGTCGAGTTCGAGATCGTGGATGGAACCAAGGGTCCTGCGGCGGAGAACGTCGTGGCGGTCTAAGGATTGGCAGAAGCCGATCCAAGGCTGCGGGCCGTCCCGACTGTTCGGGGCGGCCCGTTTGTCATTTCTCCGAAGTCCTCTCCTGACACCGTCGAAAAGTCGGCCCCCGGGCAGGGTCTGAATTTTCAGGCCGGGACAATACCCTG
>JBDLIO010000837.1:0-1514 GCA_039714865.1 Acidobacteriota bacterium
CATCCCATTCTCCTTGGGTCCGGCGTGAAGCCGAGAGCCCCGGCGTAGACTTCGGAAGCCCCGCCGTTCAACAAGGCCTGCACGGCCCGTCTCAGGGTGGTTCCGGTGGTGATTACGTCATCGATCAACAGTACTGTCTGTTCCTGAATTGCTGCCGGCCTTGGAACCGAAAAGCGGCGGGCCTGGAGACGCTTTCGTTCGGACCGCGATCTGGAGGCCTGGCGGCTGAGACCGTGACGGCGGAGGGTTACTCTAAAAGGTCGGTCGATCGCGCAGGCCAAGGATCGCGCGAGAATCTCAGCCCCGTTGAAGCCACGCCGAAGCCTGTGAAGAGGGTGGGAGGGGACGGCGGTGACGACGGTAATCTCTTCGATCCATGGCTCCAACGAGAGTCTTGCTGCCAGCCGGGAAGCCAACACAGTCCCGACCTCGTCATGGCCCCGGTGTTTGAGAGTCAGCACGGCGTCCCGGAGCGTGCCGTCATACTCGCCCCACACTACTGTTCCCCGCTGAGGGGTTGGATCGGCGACACATGCGACACAGGGATCTGCAGGATCGTCGATCGGACCGCCGCAGGTGCAGCACCTGAGGCCGGCCATCGGCACCAGAGAAGACCGGCACCTGGTGCACAGGCCACGGTGCATACCCGGCATCGGCCCCTGACAACAGGGGCATTCGGCCGGCAAGAAGACCTCGAGGGCGGCAACGGCGGAACGCAGAGCGCACACGCGTCATCGTACCAGATGGGAGCGGCCTCGAGAATAGTTTCACAAGCAATTTCTTCGACAATTTCGGCCACGGAAATCGCAATCAACGGTTCGTGCCGGGGCGGGACCAGTGAACCGTGCGTCCGCGTTTCGGGTAGGAGGGCGCTGGATCTGAGTTTCTCTTGGCGGCAACGCCGACGCTTGAGTAGCGGGCAAAGAAATACGAGGGGTCGCCGGTCACCTGGTTGACGACCGAGGCGTACGGATATACAAAGGCATCATTTGGGCCGTCGGTCAGGTAAAAGACCAGGCTGCCGCCGGTTACGGAGGTCCGGAGGCGGCGTTGGAGGTGACCGAAGGGCGGAAGGTCGAAGACCTGGGTGTCGATGATGGCGCCGTCGGCATCTTGGAGGTCGACGGCAACCTGAGTCCACTCGGCAGTCCATGAGGCAACACCGACATTGCACCGGAAATCCAATCCGTCATTCAAGATGCCGGCGGCATAACCGTAGGTCAGCCAGTCGGTGCCCTCCAGGAGGGCTGCGCCGGGCAGTGCCTGCCCGAACTCGCCGAAACCTCCCGAGGGGTCGGAGGTGAAAGTGCGTGAGGTTGCGAGGAACCGACACTCGAGGTCGGGGCAGGGTTCGTCGGCCGGCACGTAGATCAAGAGGGCGCCGGTCCCACGGGTGTCGAACAGGTCAGGTCCCAGGACATCCCAGAGGTTGATGGTTTCATAGGGGTAGATCACCAGATCGAGAGTCGGCACGAAATCGTTGACCTGTCCGGTCTCCAGGAACTGGACGACCA
>JBDLIO010000838.1:0-1512 GCA_039714865.1 Acidobacteriota bacterium
TTCGGCAGCGGCGGCATGGGCGACATGGGTTGCCATACGGCCAACGTGGTCTTTCGCGGACTCCATCTGGAAAGGCTCTGGCATCCCGATCCGGACCAGCCGCGTCCGGACCGCGTCGTCATCGGCGCCAGGGACCATCAGGCGATCGCCATCATGAAGGATATCTACGCGCCGCTTTACCTGATCGAAACTCCTTTCGTCATCACCAACGTCGAGACCTCGGAGCTGATCAAGTACGCCTCCAACGCCTTCCTCGCAACCAAGATCACATTTATCAACGAGGTCGCGCAACTGTGCGAGCGCCTGGGCGCGGACGTGCACCACGTCGCCAAGGGCATGGGTCTCGACAACCGGATCGGCCCCAAGTTCCTGCATCCCGGCCCCGGCTACGGCGGTTCGTGCTTCCCCAAGGACACCCAGGCGCTGGCCGACATCGCACGCCGTGTCGATCTCCCCTTCGAGATCGTCGAGACCGTGATCCGCGTCAACGACCGGATCAAGGCAAGCTCGGTCGCAAAGGTTGAAGCAGCCCTGGACGGCGAGGTCCGAGGCAAGACCGTCGCCGTGCTGGGTCTGAGCTTCAAACCCGAGACCGATGACATGCGGGACTCTCCGTCCCTGCCTCTTGTGCGCTCCCTGATTGCCGGTGGCGCCACCGTCAGGGCTTTCGACCCCGAAGCGATGGAAAACGCCAAGGAATTGCTGCCCGATACGGTCGTCTACTGCGACAACACCTATGACGCCGCCGAGGGCGCCGACTGCCTCGTCCTCGCCACCGAGTGGAACCAGTTCCGGTCGCTGAACACCGACAAGCTCAAAGAGCTCATGACAGCGCCGGTGATGGTCGACCTGAGGAATGTCTGCAATCCGGAACGAATGCGCGAAGCGGGCTTCAAATACGACTCCGTCGGCCGATCGGCAACGAATTTGCCGAAAAGGTAGACCCAAAGGCCCTGAAGTGATCTTCGGAAGGAACTGTTTTGACCCGCGATACCTTTATTGAGCGGAGAGCGGCTTTTCGTCGGCAGTCGAAGATGGTCGACATCGTGTGTGTGGTCAGTCTCTTCGCGGTTCTATTCGGTTTTTTCCCTCTTTCCTCCTACGTTGACCTCTTTGCCCCCCTTCGACCTTTTCGACTCTTGGACTAATTTCTTTAGCCTGGATTGGCCTCCGCCTCCGCACCCGTTTGGGCCATGGCATCTTTTCGACTTAGGCGGATTTTCCCCTGCCGATCGATTTCCAATACCTTGACCAACACTTGCTCACCTTCTGAGATTTCATCAGCGACTGACCGAACCCGATGAGGTGCCAATTGGGAAATGTGTACCAGGCCATCTTTACCCGGCAGGATGGTAACAAACGCGCCGAAGTCCATCAGCTTGGCCACTTTACCTTCGTAGACAGTACCGACTTCCACATCTGCCGTAATCAGTTCCACCCGTTTGCGGGCATCTCCACCTGCTGCTTTATCTACAGAGAAGATCTTGACCAGGCCACTGTCATCCAGGTCGA
>JBDLIO010000839.1:0-1511 GCA_039714865.1 Acidobacteriota bacterium
CGGGCAGTACCCGTTCTTCGGCAACGGGCGCTTCTCCCTGGACGGCGGGCCCGGCCCATCCCAGGCCGGCCGAAAGACTCAATAGAACACACAATTTCACAGGATTCAAAATTCTCTCCGTTCGAGGTCATCATACCCAACCCAACAAAGCCTGGACCACTCCGGGCCATGCTTTGTTGGGTTGGATGCTACAATCCGCGCCTGATGAACGATGAAACCAAGACCAACACCCTGTTTTCAGAAACAACATTTGACTCACTCAATCTTCCCGAACCAATCAACCAGGGTATTCGAGACCTGGGGTTCGACCGCCTGACCCACGTCCAGGACCAGGTCCTGCCACTGTCTCTTGAAGGTCGCGACATCGTCGCACAGGCCCAGACCGGCTCGGGCAAGACGGCGGCCTATCTTCTGACGGCCTTCAACAGGCTCCTGACCACGCCCCGGACCTCGGCGGATGACGTGCCGCGGGCATTGATCATCGCCCCGACTCGCGAACTGGCGGTCCAGGTGGCACGGGATGCGGATGACCTCGGTCGCCACTCCGACCTCAAGGTCCACGTCGTCTTCGGCGGCCTCGACTATCACAAACAACGCGCCGAACTGGCGAAAGGCGTCGACATTCTGATCGGCACGCCCGGCCGGCTGATCGATTACCACAAACAAGGCTCCTACTCTCTCAGGGAGACCGAGGTCGTCATCATCGACGAATGCGACCGCCTCTTCGACATGGGGTTCTCTGAAGACCTGCGATGGCTCCTGCGCCGCCTCCCGCACGCGACCCAACGGCAGACCCTGATGTTCACCGCGACGCTCTCACGCAGGGTGACCACACTGGGGTGGCGTGAGATGGACGATCCGGCCGAGATCGTCGTCAGCCGGGAGAAGTTGACGCCGGACACAATCCACCAGGAGCTCTACCACGTCTCGACCCGGGAGAAACTCTCGCTGCTGCTTGGCCTACTGAAACGGGAAGGCGCAACCCGAACGATGGTCTTCGTCAACACCCGGATCGGCGCCCGGCGGCTGGTCCAGGAATTACAACGTCACGGCTTCGGCGCTCGAGGCCTGACGGGCAACGTCGAGCAGGTACGGCGCCTGAAGGTGCTGGATCAATTCAAGGACGGCGAACTGCCGATTCTCGTGGCCACCGACGTCGCCAGCCGCGGGCTGCATATCGACGGCGTCTCCCACGTCATCAACTACGATCTCCCGCAGGACGCGGAAGACTACGTTCACCGAATCGGCCGCACCGCCAGAGTCGGGGCCGAGGGCAAGGCGTTCTCGCTGGCCTGCGAAGATTTTGTCTATTCCCTCGACGCCGTCCAGAAGTACGTCGGTTACGAGATTCCGACCGTATTCGCCGACGACGAGTTGTACGCCGAGGTCCTCCCGAGGGGGCAGGGCCACAAGGTGGAAGACGACGGATCGCACCGCCGGCCGCCTCACCGCAGGGAACGCCGGCCGCACCGCAGTGCCCCGAAGGCCCCACGCGAAGGTGGAGAAGCGAC
>JBDLIO010000840.1:0-1508 GCA_039714865.1 Acidobacteriota bacterium
GATGGCTCGTATCAGACAGGCCGTCGCCGTTCGCTCATTGCCGACCAGGGCGTAGACACAGGCCAGGTTGTACTGGTGCCGGGCATCTCCCGGCTGCACCTTTTCGAATTCGAGGCCCCACCGGATGGCTTCGACGAAATCTCCGTCGTTGTAGGCGCGAGTGAAGTGCTCCAGCAATTGTCGTGGTGTGGCGGGGGCAGGCTCGGAGCCGAATGCCGGTGTCAGGCCCAGGGCCAGGATGATGAAGATGAACAGGTGCTGGAGTGCGCGGTTCATTGATTGAACTACGGCTGAGGCGGTCGTTGGTTTTTTTGGGAGTGCAGGCAGTTTACTGCCGCTGCTGTGGCCCTGGACGCGGAATCCGGTCCCGGTCAACGGATGCTGCCGCAATTTGCCGCCCCTGTCTTCTGTCCCTGAAATCCGACGCTGCGGGCTGTCCCGGCACCTGCCTGCCGATCCCGGCCTTCTGGCCCGCTTCGCGTCCCCGCTTGGTGAGTTTTCCGGAGGGGCAGTAATTCTCAGACCAGGAAGGGGACCGCCCTCCGAAAGACGACCTCGCCGGCCTACAGATACGGTTCAATCTCCTTGTGGAATCGTCGCGCCATGATCTTGTAGCCCTCTGAGTTGGGGTGAATCCTGTCGGACATCAGGTCGTGTTTCCCGATAAGACCGTTCAAGACATTTGGGATCAGGAGACAGCCGGTTGTGTCCTGCAGGTCTTCGTAGGCTTCGTCGAAGCCCCGGTCGAACAGCGGTACTTCGATGCCGCCAACGACGACCAGGGCCCCTTTTTGATGAATGCGCCGGACGATCGCCTCGAGATTGGCGAACGCTTCGCCGCGCGATACGTCACGCATCAAATCGTTGCCGCCCAGGGTGATCAGCACGATCCGTGGGTTGTGGGCGAGCACGTCGTGCTCAAGCCTCTTCAAGGCGTCGGCGGTCGTGTCGCCCGGCACGCCTGCGTTGATCACCTCAGCCCCTATCAACGAGGCCAATCTTGAGGGGTAGTCCTCGTTCGATCCGGCGCCTGTCCCAAAGGTCAGGCTGTCGCCGAAGCAGATGATCGTCTCACCGGTTGGGTGAGGATTGGTCACCGGGGCTGTGTCGAAAAAGGCCTGGTGCAGGACAACAAATGCCAACAGGGATGCGAGCACGATCAGGATCTTCTTCATCATTAGATTGTACGGGCATGAGACGTCAGATGTCGGGTAGTCGGTGGTCTCGTCAAAGACGTTGACACGCCGAGTGTATAGTGATATTTTTGAGAAATAGAGACTCAGGCGCGAATAATATTGGACCGATGGACCGACCGGGTTCGTTGGCCCGAACGAGGCCGAGACCGAGACGAGGTCAGTCACGGCCATGAATCAGGGCGGCCGGCGAGATGCCGTATGCCCAAGGATAGAGAGGAGTCGGTTATGAAGAGAATTGGTGTTATTTGTTTGTTGATCGGTGGGCTGCTTGTTGTCACCCCTGCATCGGCAGGAGACGGAGAAGGGGACAGG
>JBDLIO010000841.1:0-1508 GCA_039714865.1 Acidobacteriota bacterium
GATAACGGTGTAGGCCGCCGAGGTCCTTTTCCGGTGGGGCGGTCCACCTTTAGGTCTGAGAAATGCTGCCCCTCCGGGAAAGGGCTGAGCGGGAGCGATCGGCTGTCGTTTGGTTTGGCGGTGACCTCAATGCGCTCCCGAAGGCCGGGGTTGGGGATCAGGGGCCGGGAATGACGGTCTTTTGGGGGATAACATCAACTGTTTTTCGTTTTACCTCGTCCTCGCGGTTCTTCTCTTCGACCTCATGAGCCAGAGCCATGATCAGATCATTCGTCAAGTTACCCTTCCATCGGGCGAGGGAAAAAATACAGAAGAACAACCCGGCCATGAGACTCATTGTTGTGGTGGCCGAATTGAACGGTTTTTAACCCGGATCATTGCTTTCAACGCTATAGTAGCCGCCGGCAGGGGATTCCTGCAGGCGCACCCATCCAAGGCGCAATCGGTTTTCCGCAAACCACCCTTCCAAGAAGAGCCTCATGGCATCCCGATTCTCTTGGGATTCGCGAACGAATTGCCAGTACACGCCGAAGCCAATCCGGTCGACAGCCGCTTGGTCCTCACCTGCAGCGAAGAGCGCTATCGGCGCACCGCGAACGATCCTCAGAAAGGCCACGACCGCAACGTCTCCAACTGCATACGTTCCACCGAAAAGGCAAACATTCATCTCAGTATCGGCATCGTCATCGACGAGTTCAAGAATCGTTGGAACATGTTCGACTCCGAGCCGCACAACCTGCCACAGTCTCGGATCACCACCGGCATAGGCTCGACCGCACGGCATCGACTCGAGGTGCAGAATCCAGTCCCGAACCGAACTGGCAGTAATGGGCTCTGACTCGAGCATCGAGGGCGGATCAGCCTGACCTGTCAAAGCAAAGATGATCAACGAACAAGTGACTGCCAGTTTGCGGATCATGCGGTTCTCCCTGGACCTAACTCGCTATCCGACTGCAATTTTGCCGTTCCAAGAGACGGCGATTGTACCTTCTGCAAGAGGCTCGGATTTCCCATGTCTCCACCCTACAACATTACGAGCCCCGTTCAGGCTAACGCCGGCCCTGCCGACTGCCCCCGTCCCTGAACCTGCCATCTGAACCCGCCGCTGTCCCTGGGCCGGTCCACTGTCCCTGCCGCTGAATCCACAACCCCGGCCTTCGGGAGCGCGCAAGCGCGCCCCCGCTCGGTTGTTTTCCGGAGGGGCGTGCGTTTCTGAAGACGGGAGGGTCTCGCCCCTCCGGAAAACAACCTCGGCGGCCTACGGCGTTGTCGGAGACTCGATTGCCAACGCGCTCGCCGCGGGAGCCCCCTTAGACTTTGTCCGAAGCATCTGAGAGGGGTGAAGGTCATCTCAGGACAAAGTCAAAGACGGCCCGCCCGTTTGCAAGCTTCAACCGCTTCGGTCTTGAGGTCCCGGCTACTCGCTGACCACCGAAAGCTGACAGCGCTCCACCACCTCGGCCCAGGCGCGGTCGAGTTCGCGCTCGAGCCGTTCGGGAGTTCCGCTG
>JBDLIO010000842.1:0-1508 GCA_039714865.1 Acidobacteriota bacterium
GCCTGCGGCACCTGCCTCAATTTCTTCGAAATGGGCGATCAACTGGAGGTCGGGCGTGTGACCGACATGCTGGAGATCGCCTCGACCCTGACCGAGGCCGGTCGCCTGATCCGCCCGTGATCTACCTGGATCACGGAGCGACCTCGTTCCCCAAAGCCCCGGGGGTCTCGGCAGCCGTCACCCATTTCATCGATGAGGCGTCCGGGAACCCCGGGCGCGGGGGGCACCGTCTGACAATTGCCGCCTCCAGAGCGATCGAAGAGGCACGAACCACGATTGCCGGCTTGTTGGACTCCGACCCCGAACGAACCCTGCTTGGACCAAGTGCGACTTTCTGGCTCAATACAATCCTGTGCGGGCGCTTGGGACCGGGCGATCGGGTGGTGACGACCGCTTTGGAACACAACGCGGTCATGCGCCCCTTGAGGTGGCTCGAATCCCGACGCGGCGTCGAGGTCGCCGTTGTCGAGGGGGCCGCTCATACCGGCGTGCCCACGGCGAGGGAGATTCAGGAGGCCGTCGATCGAGCGCCGACGGCCCTGGTGATCCTGAGCCATGCTTCCAACGTCAGCGGCGCAATTGTTCCCGTCGAGGCCATCGCGAGGCGCATCGAGCCGACACCGGTTGTCGTCGACGGCGCCCAGACCGCCGGGGCCCTTCCCGTCGCCTTCTCACTCTCAGGTCTCGCCGCCTTCGTCTGTTCGGGCCACAAGGGGTTGCAGGGACCGCCCGGAATCGGCGTTGTCTTGTTGGAGGGGGGCTTCGAACTGCAGCCCCTCATTCGCGGCGGGACGGGCTCACGATCGGAAAGTGAAGAGATGCCGGCCATCCTGCCGGATCTCTTGGAAGCGGGAACGCCCAACGGCCCGGGCATCGCCGGGCTGGGCGCTGCCTGCACCTGGTTGGCCGATCGAACGGTCGAAGCGATCCAGCGCCACGAAAGGACCTTGATCAATAGGTGCATCACAGGGATGCGGGCCATCCCCGGCCTCCGTCTTGCCGGCTGGGTCGAAGGCATGGAGCAGACCGGCGTGCTCAGCTTCACTATCGACGGAGAAGACGTCGGCGAGTTGGCGGCCTGGCTGGACCGCGATCGAGGCATCGCCCTGCGGGCCGGGCTCCACTGCGCACCCGCGGCCCACCGCCGTCTGGGCACCTTCCCGACGGGCACGCTCAGGGTCGGCGTCGGACCCCAGACGACCGAGGACGACGTGGATGCGTTGGTGGTTGCTCTTGAGGATCGGTGCGGATAAGGATACCGGTGGACATTGTGGACTGGGTGGACCCGGTGGACTTTCCATCTCGTCCAGATCGTGCACTCTGTCCACTTCTTGTTAAGCCATTCATTCACGAACTACTTCGAAAAATCGAGAGAGAAACCAAGGCGACGTCATACAAATGGCGGCCCTTAACCCGCATTATTCACCAGCATTCTACTGCGGGCCACGATACACATCGCTCAGCGGTGCTTTCTCCCCTCGAGGTGCTCAACGTAGTGTCAACTACGC
>JBDLIO010000843.1:0-1504 GCA_039714865.1 Acidobacteriota bacterium
GACACGATCGACGGCGATAATCGTTGCGATCCCGGCCAGCGGCAGGCCGACGGCTTCCAGGACGACGACCAGCATGACCAGCCCGGCCATCGGGATGCCCGCAGCCCCCACCGAAGCCAGCAACGCCGTCAGGAGCACGATCGCCTGTTGCCCGATGCCGAGTTCGATACCGTACATCTGGGCGATCGTCAACGCCGCCACCGCCTCATAGAGTGCGGTGCCGTCCATGTTGACCGTTGCCCCGAGCGGCAGAACAAAACTGGCGACGCCTTTGTCGACCCCCGCACGATGCTCGGCGCACTCCATGGTCAACGGCAAGGTCGCGGAGGACGAGGCGGTGGAAAAGGCCGTCGCCAGAGCCGGAGATCCCGCCCTGAAATATACGAACGGCGATCTTCTGCCCACAAAGAAGAGAATCAAGGGCAGGGTCACCATGGCATGAAAGCCCAGGCCGAGGCCGACTGTCAGGAAATAGAGACCCAGTTCGGAGAAAATCGCAACCCCGGATCGAGCGACCTCCCGGGCCAGAAGTGCGAAGATGCCGATCGGGGCCAGTTTGACCACGCCCAGGGTCAGGGCTTGAATGACTTCCAACGTGCCTCTCACAACCCGGAGTACGGCTGCCGGGCCCTCTCCGTTCATTTGAGACAGAAAGAGGCCGAACAGCAAGGCAAAGGTAATAACCGGCAGAACCTGACCTTCAGCCATCGCACCGACGACGTTGTCCGGCACCATTCGGATCAGAAATTCGGACAGACTCTGGCCGGTCGTAGAGAAACCCTCCGGGAGAGCCGACGTTCCAGCCAGTTCCAATCCCTTTCCTGGACGAATGATATTGACCGCGGTCATGCCGACGATGATCGCCGCCGCCGTCGAGCATGTGTAATAAATCATCGTTCGGAAACCGACCCGTCCGACGCTCCGGGCGTCTCCAAGACTGGCTACCCCGTCGACCAGCGACGTGAAGATCAGCGGGATGATCACCATCTTGAGCAGGCGCAAGAAGAGGTCTCCCAGAAAACCCACTCCCTCCGCGGCCGTTGGAGCGAAAACGCCGAAGACCGTCCCCGCCACCAGGGACACCAGAACCTGCCAGTGGAGTTGCCGATACCACGCCTTTTTCTCGGTATTCATCATTATTTGACGAGCATATCAGGGTCGAGGAGGCTGGGGATGGGAATCAGGGACAGCGACAGGGACCGCGGCAGATGGCAGGAACTGCGTCAGCGGCGGATTCAGCGACGGCGACGGCACTTTCACGGGTGACCGATGGATGATCTGCATGATCACCCCCACCTTGCATCACTCCCCCCACCACACTATCCTATGCCGTGATTGGAGCCCGCCATGCGACGCATCCTCGCCTTTCCATCCCTTTTTCTATCCCTGATGATAAGCGCTCCCCTGCTTGCAGGAGATCCGGCGTTGCCGGCGGACTGTCCGATGACGGTGGTCAGGGTCCACAGTGTGGACCCGGCTGTGATCGCAGACATCGCCCAATGGA
>JBDLIO010000844.1:0-1501 GCA_039714865.1 Acidobacteriota bacterium
TCCGATCGAGATCAGGTAGAAGGCCAGAAAGCGCGGTGACCCCCAGAGTTCCTCGAGGGGCCGGGCCATGATCCAAAAAACCAACATCGAGAGGAAGAAAAAGATCATGCCCCCGTGGATGAACTGGAAGGTGAAGAGGGTCCACGGCCGGGTGGCGACCATGCCCGGCAAGAGGGCCAATACCTCGAGACTTCCTTGGCCGGTCGAGGTCAGGAAGAAAACCGCAAAGTGCATGAACACCAGGCCTTCGGTCAGACGCCAGATTTCGCGTTTCATCATCGTCTCCCGAGTCGTCGTTCCATCTCCTCCTGGCTCAAGCGGAGGATGATCGGCCGTCCATGCGGACACCGGTACGGGTTTGCGGTGTGGGCCAGATCGTCCAGCAGGGCCCGCTGTTCGATCTCATTCAAGCCGTGGTTGACCTTGATCGCCCCCCGGCAACTCATTGAGGCGGCCAGTTCCTCCCGGAGGATCTCCGCGACCCGCTCGGGGATGCCGTCAAGTTCGGTGGCGCGCTCGAGCAGTTCCTCGACGACTTTTTGAGCCTGCTCGGGGTCGAGGTCCGGCGGCAGCGCAGAGATTCTTACGGTTTCCGGGCCGAAGACATCGGCTTCCAGGCCGACCTTGCCGAGCACGTCGGCCAACCGCGGCAGGGCGGCCGCTTGGGCTTCGTCGATCTCGAGCAGCAGCGGTGTCAGCAGACGTTGCGACGGCGCCTGTTCTCCATCCAGTCGGCGCAGAATCTGGTCGTACAAGACCCGTTCGTGAGCGACGTGCTGGTCGACGATGACCAGGCCGTGCTGGTCCTCGAGCAGGATGAATGACCGGCGGTACTGTCCCATCAGGCGGCCGAAGGGCGTATCGGAAGCACCGGCCTTCGCGCCGCTGGCATGTCCTGCTGCCGGTTGGCCCAGACGGGGTTCATGCGAGGTCCCCGCTTCGCCACCCTCCGGCTGATAGACCGGGTGGGGGAAGAGCGATGGCCCGGCGGCCGGTGCCCCAGGGTCGGACCACGTTACTGCGGGAGGTTCCGCGGCCTGAGAGATTGGTGAGGGGCCCAGACTGTCGAAGCGATGCACCTCCACCTGGCCCTGGCCGGTGGTGATGACCCCGCGGAGGGCCCGTTCGACCAGGCTGAAGACGGCGCCGGAGCGGGCAAAGCGCACCTCGGTCTTGGCCGGGTGCACGTTGACGTCGACCGCATCAGGCGGCGCCGTCAGCAGCAGGACCACCCGGGATCCGCCGAAGCCGGAGCCTGCCGCGCGCAGAACCCGGTTGACCGCACCGACCAGGAGGCGGTCCCGAACCCATCGCCCGTTGACCAGCAGGGTCAGCTGGGGCCGGCCCGATCCTTTGCCCGGCGCCAGCAGTCCCCAGGCCCGCATACCGCCACCCTCTGCCTCGAAGCGATGCACGGTGTCCAGACCCCGTCGACGGAGCAAATCCCGGAGACGCTGGTCCAGGGATGTGGCCGGCGGGGCCTCGATCAGCTTTCGGCCTC
>JBDLIO010000845.1:0-1501 GCA_039714865.1 Acidobacteriota bacterium
GGCGCGCCAGGCCGAGGCCGCCGCTTGACACTTCAACAAGGCTCCACAGCAACCGTTCCGCGGGCCGCTGATCCCGTACCGCCCCGAACCGGATTTCCCTGCCCACCACTCCCATGGTGGCTCGCTACCGTCCTCATGGGCGAAGCCTTTCTCCCCGCCATCATCAGATCAAGGAGACGACCTTGAAAAGCACCGTTGATTTCCTGTGCTCACCCGCCTGCCTCCCCCGCAATCCCGGAAAGGAGGGCGGACTCGCCGCCCGCGACTATCTCCGGGACCGCCTCCAAGCACTCCGGCTGACGCCCATCGGCGAGCAGGGCTTCGACCAGCCCATTCCATCCATCGGAGGCTCGAACCTCCTGGGCGTGATCCCCGGCAACGCCGACGCCTACGTGCTTCTTGCTGCCCACTACGACGCCTGCCTCGACAACAACCCGGGAGCAGATGACAATGCCGCAGCCGTAGCTGTTGTCCTCGAAGTTGCCGGGCGACTCCAAGAGGAGAGCCTCGACCGTTCAGTGATCATCGCTCTCTTCGATGCCGAGGAACCGCCGTACTTCCTGACACCGAACATGGGCTCGCAATGGTTCGTGGACCATCCGACCGTGCCACTGGATCAGGTCGACATGATGATCTGTCTCGACCTCGTCGGTCACGCCCTTGGACCGGAAGGGTTTCCACCGGAGGTTCGGAACTCGATCTTCGTACTCGGTGCTGAGAAGTCCACCGGCACCGGGGCCCTGATCGACGCCCTCCCCGAGCACGACGGGATCCGACCGAGGAGGATTGACAACTACATCATCGATTCGATGTCCGACTACGACGCGTTCATGAACGCCGGTGTCCCATTTCTGTTCTACAGCGCAGGAAGGTGGGAGCACTACCACCAGCCAACAGACACACCGGACAAGCTGGACTTCGAAAAGATGGCAGCATTGGCCAAGCATCTCACCGACACGGTGGCCGCCCTCGCGAACAGAGATGATCAGCCGGAATACGTTCCAGATGGCCACGACGACGAAGCAACCATCTTCTCCTTGGAAGACATCCTGGCTCCCCTGAGCGAAGTGTCACCCGACGCCGAAATGGCAGCGATGTTCGTGGGCGGGATCAAGCAGAGCCTGGAAAGCAACGGAGTGCTCAACAACGACGAGCGCGGAGCAATCGCGATGATCGTGGATCAGATCGAAGGAGCGCTCGCATGAGTGCTGGACGCAATGACCCCATCGAAGGAGTCCTTCTGGGCCTCGCAGCAGGTGACGCCCTCGGTGCAGGCTACGAGTTCGGACCGCCGGTCA
Source organism: Acidobacteriota bacterium (assembly GCA_039714865.1). Taxonomy (GTDB): domain Bacteria; phylum Acidobacteriota; class Thermoanaerobaculia; order Thermoanaerobaculales; family Sulfomarinibacteraceae; genus DAOWGJ01. The sequence continues at coordinate 1,299 of JBDLIO010000845.1, forward strand.
CGGGACCCGTGGAGATGATCGGAGGAGGACCCTTCGGCTGGGAACCCGGCGAGTGGACCGACGACACCCAGATGGCGATCTGCGTCGCAGAGAACTCGTCGCCTGGCGAGATCGATCTCGATGCGGTCGGCGACCGCTTCATCGCATGGGCGAACGAATGCAACGACATCGGCGTCCAGACGAGAGCGGTGCTCTCCCGGGCC
>JBDLIO010000846.1:0-1500 GCA_039714865.1 Acidobacteriota bacterium
TTTTTCTTCCCTTTGCGAATTTCGCGTCTTGGCGGTTCAATCGCCTTTGAGTCCCCGCCGCATCAGGTTGACGGCCGGTTTTAAATAGAGCTCAGCTCTCAGCCGTAACCACGTGCGGTCTCAGGCCGACGAACGCACAGAGCAATTCCTGCTTCTCGTTCTCGCCCCAGCCTGCAAAGTCCATCCCGGCGCCGAGGTCACTGCCGGCGGCAAGGAAATGAGCGTTGGTCATATTCATATGGGCGTGGGCGTCGACCATATTTCGGCCGTTATACTCGCCTTGGCCGCCGGTTGCCAGAACCAGGAAATCGGTGACCTGCTCAGTCAGATGAGCAGGATCGACGCCTTCCATCAGGTGCTTGATGGGTTCGTTGATTTGATGCAGCCGCACGGTTTCAGCGACCATTTTGTGAATACTGTCGCGGCCTCCGACTCTGTCGAAGAGGGAACTCTCTTCCTGGCGGGCGGACATCGCGGTTTGAGCCTCGGCGCACATGGCCTCAAGCCCTGTAACTTGCTCGTCCGGAGTGGGGGCCGGAGCCTCCTGAACCTGGGGTTCCGGTTGGGGCGCTGCGGCCTCCTGGGAGACCTCGGTTTCGCCGCAGGCGGCCAAAAGGCCGGTCAGGGCGCAGAGTGTTGGGATCAAGATGGTTCTGATTTGCATTTTCGTTCTCCTCCTTGGATTACTGTTGACTGAAATTCGGACTGAGACTAACACTCAACACAGGAAAAATCAACTCGTATCGGAATTGGGGACGTACCTGAGGCGCACTCAAATCACAGGATGGCGGAATGCCGGAGGATCAGGGCAGCCGATCGGGTAGGGAAGACCCGAAATATTTCCCAAATCACTCCGGTGCAGTGTCGAACGATTGGAAAGGCTGGGTAGCCCAATTTGACTGGTTCCACCACATGGTGAGGTCACGGAGAATCGGTGAATGCTGACCGGTAGGGGACTTCATCGTCAACCGGTACTGGAGATATTGCCGCCGGGGACACAGCATGACCGTTGGATTCATGATCTCCGGGGACCAGGGGCCGAGATCGACCGGATCGTCGCCACTCCTGACGCTCAGCGTGAGGCTGTCCCCGGAGGGCACCGAGGCGCTCCACCGGAGCCCAATGAGGCCCTGGTCCTGTTCGAGGTCGAGAATCGAGCTTTCGAGAGTTCCTGACGCAATGAACTCGGAAATTTTCCACCAGGAGATCTCACCCAGCGCCGGAGAGGTTCCGATGATGTCGAGTTTTCCGTCGCCGTCGATGTCGGCGGGAAAGGCTGTCAATGGAGTGGTGAAGGTTGAATCCACATCATGACGTTCCCAGGCTTCGGGGTCGGCCGGATCCTGGATGTACCAGATGAGGGAATTCAGCGTCCATGGGGCGACGAGCAGATCGGTGGCGCCGTCGCCGTTGAGGTCCGCCGCCATGAGGTAGTGACCGCCGAAACAAGTCGGGTCAACCAGGTGCTCGGTCCAGGTAACCGGGGTGCCTCCTCCGTTG